>JAWVFZ010000505.1:0-5522 GCA_033855555.1 Solirubrobacteraceae bacterium | reverse complement strand
CCGCTGCCCGTGTCATAGGCCAGCGGATCGATCTCCATCCCGCTCAGCACCGGCGCGTCGTTGACGCCCGTGACCGTGAGGAAGACCGTGGTGGAGCCCGAGTCCCCGTGCCCGTCGTTGGCCTTGTAGGTGAACGAATCCGTGGCCTGCTCGCCGGCGCCGAGACCCTCGAACTTGCCGTTCGGGTCGTAGGCGATCGTGCTGTCCGGGTTGACCGTGACCGTCCCCTGGGTGCCGGTCGTGTCGACGGAGGCGACGTGGAGCGCATCGCCCTCGACGTCGGTGTCGTTGTCGAGGACGTGCAGCGTGTGGGCGGAGTCCTCGTCAGTCGTGGCATTGTCGGCCACCCCGGCGGGAAGGTCGTTGACGCCGGTCACGGTCACGTCGACGGTTGCGGGGGCCGAGTCGGCCGTACCGTCGCTGACCTTGTAGGTGAAGGTGTCGTGGCCCGTCTGGCCAGGCTTGAGCGACTGGAACGCGCCGTTGGGGTCGTAGGCGATCTTGCCGTCGGCGGCGACGTGGGCGGTCCCCTTGATGCCGGCCGTCTGGAGGCTCGCGACGTGGATCGGGTCGCCGTCCGGATCGGAGTCGTTGGCGGTAGCGGCGATCGCCGTGCTGTGGTCCTCGTCGGTCGAAACCGCGTCGCCGACAGCCACGGGCGCGTGCTGGCCCGGGGTTGGCCCGGGCTCAGGCTCCGGCTTGGGTCCCGGACCCGGCTCGGGCTGCGGCTTCGGCTTGCGCTTGGCGAGGATGACCTTGAACTCGCCCTTCGCGTGGCAGGGCGTCCCGCCGCGCACGTTGCGTAGTAGCCGCGTCGGGCTGTCGACGCAGAACGAGCGAGGGCCCAACCCCGGCAGGACGATCTGAACGTCCTTCCCGCATTTGCCGGAGGCGGCGACGCGCAGCGCGCGCCCACGCTTGTCACGAGCTGCGTGCGCGATGCCGTTGGCGGCGTCCGGGCGGATGCACGTGTAGACCGGGCCGTCCTTGACGAAGTCGATCACGCGCTCACGCGGAGCGTGGCAGGCGGAGGCCTTGGTCGCGTAGCGCAGGAGACCGGTGGCCTTCTCGGCGCAGGCGACCTTCAGGGCGCGCGGCTTGTGGCCGCCGGACGCACCGAACGCGACGCCAGCGATGCCGGCGAGCACCGCGACGAGACCAACCGCGAACAGCAGCGAGCGGCTTCGCCCTGACTTCGACAACACGATTACCCCTCGGCTGGACCGGCACGCTCAGGATGAGCGAGAACCGCGCGATCGTAGCCCGGCCCCCCATGACTGTCTTCCGACTGTCGGCCAGCCAATCAGGTTTGTTGAGTGCTCCTCTGCCGGATGGTCCGTTTATGGACATCTATCCGGCGAAAGTGCTCATCCTGGCTTGAGGACGAACATCAGCTCGTCCTCGTAGCAGAAGCTCCAGTCCTCGCCGGGCTCGACGGAGCGGATGATCGGATGGCGGGATTCGCCGTAGTGGGCGGTCGCATGTTTTCCGATCGAGTTGTCGCAGCAGCCGATGTGCCCACAGGTCTGGCACATGCGCAGGTGAACCCATTGCATCCCTGCGCGTAGGCACTCCTCACAACCCGCCACCGCGCCCTCGGGCGCCAGCAGCTCGACCTGGTCCAGATGGGTACAGGTAGCCATGACCAAAGCCTACGGGCCGCGATGCGGCAGCTGGAATGTCCGTGCGGCGTTAGCCTGCGCCGATGCGCCAGCTCACCAGCCTCGACGCGCAGTTCCTCGCCCTCGAGACCGCGCGCCAGAGCGGGCACGTGGCGGGTCTCGCGATCCTCGACACGTCCACGACGAAGACCGGCACGCTGACGTGCGCGGACATCCAGGCATTGATCGCCGAGCGCCTGCCGCTGCTGCCGCCGCTGCGCTGGCGCCTCCAGGAGGTGCCGCTCGGCCTCGATTACCCCTACTGGGCCGACGACATCGACTTCGACCTCGACTTTCACGTCCGCGAGCTCGCCCTCCCCGCCCCGGGCAACGACGAGCAGCTCGCCGAGCAGGTCGCGCGCATCGTGTCGCGCCCGCTGGACCGCGCGCGGCCGTTGTGGGAGCTCTACCTGATCGGCGGGCTCGAGTCCGGGCACACGGCGATGCTCACCAAGATCCACCATGCGCTGATCGACGGCATCTCGGGCGCCGAGATCACCGGGCTGCTCCTCGACCTCACGCCGGAAGGGCGCGAGCTGCCGACTCCCGATCGCTGGGGCGACGACGAGCCGCCGCCCGGCCAGCTCGGCATGCTGGCCCGCGGGCTGATGGGTGTTCCGCGCTATCCGCTGCGAGCCTTGCGCGCCCTCCCGTCGGCCATCCCCAACCTCGAGGAGACGCAGTTCTCGGCGCTTCCGGGCGCGGGCGTCATCGGCCGGCTGGCCAAGGGCGCCCAGCGCGCGCTGTCTGGCGAGGACGGCCCCGTTCACGCGCGCGAGCGCATGGTCGCGCCGAAGACGAGCTTCAACGGACGCGTATCGGCCCACCGCCGCTTCACGTTCGGCCAGCTGAAGCTCGAGGACGTCAAGGCGGTCAAGAACGCCCACGGCTGCACCGTCAACGACGTGGTGGTGACGATCTGCGCCGGCGCCGTGCGCCGGTGGCTGCTGGCCCATGACGAGCTCCCCGGGGAACCGCTCGTGGTGCAGGTCCCGGTCTCGGTGCGCACCGACGAGCAGGCCGGCACGTACGGCAACCGGATCATGCTGATGAGCGCGCCGCTGTTCACCGACGAGCCGGATCCCGTCAAGCGGCTGCTTCGTACCCACGAGGCGCTCGACGGCATGAAGGAGCGCCATCGGGCGCTGCCGGCCACCCTGCTGCAGGACGCCAACCACTTCATCCCGCCCGCGGTGTTCTCGCGCGCGGCGCGGCTCACGTTCAGGCTGGCGACGAGCCGGCCCGGGCGGCCCACCTGGAACCTCGTGATCTCCAACGTCCCGGGGCCGCAGTTCCCGCTGTACTGCGCGGGCGCGCGGCTGGTCGCCAACTACCCGGTGTCGGTCATCACCGACGGCATGGGACTGAACATCACCGTGATGAGCTACTGCGGCAACCTCGACATCGGCATCGTCGCCGATCGCGTGCAGATGCCCGACGTCGCGGAGCTGATCGGTTGGATGGACGAGTCGCTCAAGGAGCTGCTGCCTCCCGCCCGCAAGCCGAAGCGGAAGCCGAAGGCCGCCGCCACCTGATGCAGCTCTAGGGCCCGGCCGGCACGAAGCGCTTGATGAACGCGAGCGCCTTGTCGGCGACCTCGCGCCAGCCGCTGTCGATCGTGAGCGCGTGGCCGCGGTTCGGGATCTCCTCGATCTCGGTCACGCCGTCGTTGCGCTTCTGCTTCTTGTAGGACGCATTGGCGATGGCCCACGGGACCGTGTTGTCCTTCTCGCCGGAGATGATCAGCAGCGGCCCGCGATCGGGGTTCTTGCTGTTCACCTTCGCCTCGGTCCACGGATTGAGGTTGGCCGTCGCGGCCTGGAACAGCGGCGCGCCGGCGGCCGGCACCGCGAAGGTCTCGTACAGCTCCTTGGCCTCCTCCTCGCTGACCGCGTTGGCGAAGCCGAAGCGGAACTGCTCGTAGGTGAGCGGGACGGCGCGGTGGCGGTTGGCCGGGTTGCCGAGCACCGGCGCCGACGACTTCAGGGACGACACCGGCAACGGGAGCACGCCGCGGAACGGCGCGGGATCGATGGCCACAGACGCCGCTGACAGCCCGCGTCCGGCGAGGATCTGCGTGAGCAGGCCGCCGAAGGAGTGCCCGACGATGGCCGGCTTCTTCTGCAGGCGCGCGATCAAATCGCCGAAGTGGTCGGCCACCTGCCCAACCGTCTTCCTGGCGAAGACCTCGGGGTGCGCGTTGGCCTCCTCGACGGTCTCGGGATCGTCCGGCCAGCCCGGCGACACCGCGGTGTAGCCGGCCTCCTCGAAGACGGTGGCCCAGCGGTCCCAGCTACTCGGGAGCAACCACAGCCCGTGGACGAACACGACCGGCGTCAACCCCGTCTCGTTCGCCCGCTCGATCTGCTCAGCCCTGTGCTCGGTGACCGCCGCCATGGCTCTGCCTCTCGTCTCGTGGGAACCCATCATCCCAGGGCTCCAAACCGGTGAACAGGCCACAGCGACAGCGGCAGGAGCACAGCTAGCTCGTCGTCTGAGACGACGACGACGCGGAGCCCGCCTGCGGCGCAGCGCTGCTCGGCGGCGCACCCTGCCCCGGGCCCGCGCCGCGCGCCGGCCGAACGGCCTGCATCGCCGCCTCGACCTTGCCCGCCGACACACCGAGCTGCTTCGCGATCGTCGCGGACATGTCGGCCGGCCGGCCGCCCGTGGAGGAGCGAGCGGCGTTCATCGCGGCCTGCAGCTTGGACGTGCTGACACCCAGCTTGGAGGCCAGCGTGCTGAGGTCGGCGGCCGAGAGTCCAGGCGGTCGGCCGGCGGGGGCGCCCTGCTGCTGGGTGGTGCCGGCGGCCGCGGTCGCGTTGGTGGTTGCGGTGGTCGTGGAGCTTGAGCCGCAGCCGGCGGCGGCGCCGAAGAGGGCGCTGGTGCCGACGATGACGACGACCCTGCGGAGTTTGGAGTTCATGATGTCCTGCAGCATCGGCCGGTCGGCTGGGCGCGAGCTGGGTTGCCCCTGAGGCGTCGCTGGGAATCGGTCGAAGGGACAGGTCCCGTCACGACGAGTCGACTCGATCCTGTGATCGATGCCAGCAACCACGGTCCGCGACGAGCGCGTGCTCTCCCCCGTCCAGCGCGCGCAGCACGCGGCGCTGGGCGTGCTCTGGGTGTTCGTCGCCGTGAGCTTCTGGAGGTGGTGGCTCGCGCCTGCGCATC
Source organism: Solirubrobacteraceae bacterium (assembly GCA_033855555.1). Lineage (GTDB taxonomy): Bacteria > Actinomycetota > Thermoleophilia > Solirubrobacterales > Solirubrobacteraceae > AC-49. The sequence goes on along the minus strand of JAWVFZ010000505.1, from coordinate 687 downwards.
GCGGCGCGCTGGGTCTGTACCTACCCGCCACCGCCGCCCTCGGCTATCTGACCACCGTGCTGCCGAGCCTCTTCTGGCTCTTCGTGGCAAGGATGCGGCGCCCCGTGCACATCGCCCCGGCGCCTGGTCGCCGCGTCGCCATGATCACCCTGTGCGTCCCGTCGCACGAAGCGTTCGAAGTCATCGCGCGACAACTCGTCGCGCTCACCTCGGTCTCCTACCCGCACGACTGCTGGGTGCTCGACGAGGGCGCCGACCCACGAGTCGAGCGCTGCGCCCGCGGCCTCGGGGTCCTGTACTTCACGCGCGGCGGCGTCCCGCGCTACAACGAGCCCGGCCCGCCGTTCCAGGCCAAGACGAAAGCCGGGAACGTCAACGCCTGGCTGGACCACATCGCGTCTGCGGATATCGACTACGACGTCTTCGTCCAGCTCGACGTCGACCACCGGCCCGGTCCGGAGTACCTGGAGCGCACGCTCGGTTACTTCGACGATCCCCGCGTCGCGTGGGTCCAGGCGCCCAGTGTGTACGCCGACCTCGACCACTGGACGGCGCGCGGACTCGCCGAGCAGGACCTCCTCTTCCACGGGCCGCTGCAGATGGGCTTCTACGGCCACAGTCACGCGCCGTTCATCATCGGCTCGCACACCAGCTATCGCATGGCCGCAGTCCGCGCGATCGGCGGGT
>JAWVFZ010000504.1:0-4930 GCA_033855555.1 Solirubrobacteraceae bacterium | reverse complement strand
TGCGCCACGAGTTCGGCAACCCGGGCGGCATCGCGCCGCATGACGCGATCTGGCCGATCGCGCATCCGATCGCCTACACGTTGCTGTGGGCGGCGGCCATCGTGGCGGTCTGCGCGCCGCTGTCGGTGGCGCTGTACCAGCGCTCGATTCGCACGTAGCGATCCGCACATAGCGCAAGTTTCGGGCCGCGCTCCCGTCTTGCTTGGCATGCCGACCCGAACCTGGGCGCTCAGCGCGCTGCTCGCCATGACCATCGCCGGCGCGAGCGCCGCATCGGCGCCCGCCGCGGGATGCGATCCGATCGACCCGGCGGCATGCATGCTGCCGTTTCCCAATGACTTCTTCACGACGCCCGACGCATCGACGGCGACTGGCCGCCGCGTCGACTTCAGTGTGACGGGGATGCCGCGCAACATCGCGGGCAAGCCGATCGACCCGACCGACTGGAACCGCGCCGACGGGTTCTCGCCGGGTTCGATGATCGTCACGCGCGTGCCGGGCCTCGACAGCGCCAAGGCGTTCGCGCAGACCGACCCGGTGACGCTCACGGACATCGGGCGCTACCGCGCCAAGGACGCGCCAGTCGTCGTGATCGACGCAGCGACCGGCCGGCGCTGGCCGATCTTCACCGAGCTCGACGAGTCGATCGGCAACGGCGCCGCGGCCGATGCCGCCAGGACGCTGCTCGTCCGTCCCGCGAAGAACTTCCGCGAGGGCCGCCGCTACATCGTGGCGCTGCGCGCCATGAAGGACGCCACGGGGCGGCTGCTCGCGCCCGGCGCGGCGTTCCGCGCCTATCGCGACGGCACGGCGACCGATGCCCGCGCGGCGCATTTCGACGGGCTGTTCCGCAAGCTGGGCCGGGCGGGGATCAGGCGCGCCAGCCTGTATCTCGCGTGGGACTTCACCGTTGCGTCCTGGCAGTCGCTGGCGGCGCGGATGCTCCACATCCGCAACGACGCCTTCCACCAGCTCGGCGACGACAACCTCGCCGACCTGAAGGTCGCCGGCGGGGCGCCGACGTTCACGCTGAACCGCGTGGAGGACGCCACCTGCGGGCCGCGCGGGCAGCTGCCGCCCGGCGTCGACAAGCTCGGCGACGTGCCCGGTGTCGACCTCGACTGCAGCCGCGACGGCGACCCGCGCGTGGCACGCGACATCAAGGGCACGATGCTCGTTCCCTGCTACCTCGACGTGCCGGGCTGCCAGCCCGTCCACTCGCAGTTCCTGCTCGACCCGCGCGATGGCCTGCCGGTGCAGATCCCGGGCAACACGATGAAGGTCGACTTCGAGTGCCTGGTGCCCAAGCGCGCGCTCGCCGAGGGCGCGGGGAAGGCGCGGCCGTCGCTCTACGGCCACGGTCTCTTCGGGGGCTACGGCGAGATCCACCAGGATCAGATCAAGGCCATGGAGGACGAGCACGACTTCATCCATTGCGCGACGGCCTGGGCGGGCATGGCGTCCGAGGACGTGCCGAACGTGGCGACGATCCTCACCGACCTCTCGAGCTTCCCGACGCTCGCCGATCGCGTCCAGCAGGGGATGCTCAACTTCCTCTACCTCGGCCGGCTGATGATCCACCCAGACGGGCTCGGGGCGAGCCCGGCGTTCCAGACGGCAGACGGCAAGAGCCTGATCGACAACCGGCGGCTGTTCTACGACGGCAACAGCCAGGGCGGGATCATCGGTGGCGCCCTGACCGCCGTCGCGCCCGACTTCAACCGGGCAACGCTCGGCGTGCTGGGCATGAACTACTCGACGCTGCTGACCCGCTCGACGGACTTCGGGACCGGAACGCACGACCCCTCGCCGACGCCCGGCGACCCGACCAACGGGCTCGAGTACGCCTACCCGCTCTACAAGGCCTACCCGCAGCTCAACGAGCGCCCGCTGATCTTCGCGCTGATGCAGATGCTGTGGGACCGCGCCGAGCCCGACGGCTACGCGCAGCACATGACCACGCACCCATACCCGGACACGCCCAACCACCGGGTGCTGTTGATGGCCGGCTACGGCGACCATCAGGTCTCCAACTACGCCGCCGAGGTCGAGGCGCGGACGATCGGCGCCCGCGTGCTCAAGGCCGACATGCTGCGCCCGGGACGCGCCTGGGAGCGCAAGCCCTGGTACGGCCTCGAGCCGGTCGATCCGACCCACACGGCGGACGTCTCGGTCTTCACGGTGTGGGACGGCGGGTCGCGCCCGTCGCCGCTGGCCAACGTCGCCCAGGACAACACCTACGACGACGATCCGCACGAGTGGGTGCGGCGGACGCCTGCCGCACGCGCGATGAAGTCCGGCTTCCTCTCGCTCGACAGCAGGATCGTCGACACCTGCGGGTCGTACTGCGACACGTACAACTACCCGTTCGATCCGGCGCTGGCGAGGCTGAGCCCGCTGGGGCCGTAGTCCATGCTGGTGGCGAATTGCGTCGGTGGTGCGCAGCGCGGTTCGTGCGTGTCGGGGCGGGCGTTGGCTGCTGGCATCGAGGGAAAGGAAGCGGCTCGGTGGCGCCAGGCGGGCCGCTTGGCTGACGAAACTGGCGCATAGCGCCATGTTCGTCAGTCTCGGCCTCGTCCCGAGCGATCTGGGCCGGATTGTGTCCCGTATACGTACAAAATCCGGCCCACAACGCGGTCGAGCCACGGCGACAGGCCCTGCCTTCCCTCAATGCCAAGCAACCCACGCCAAAGTCCGCCCCAGGCAAACGCGCTGCGCGCCACCCGAATCCCCGCTCCGCCCGGCAAAGCATGCTGGGCCGCTACGCCACCTGCGCGCGCAGCTCCTCCTCGAGCCCCCGTGGGACCAGCGTCAGGTGGACCGGGCCGGCGTCGAGGCGCACCGATGCGCCGCGCGGGACGGGGCCGGCGCCGACGGCGTCGATGACCTGCGGGTCGGGCTGCAGGCCGAAGATCGCGTGCCCGACGCGAGCGGCGTGGCGGCGCAGGGCGCGCTCGGCGCCGCGGCGGGTCGTGCACCAGCCCGCGGCGTGCAGGCCGGCGCCGTGCCACAGCTCGTAGCGCCAGCGGCTGAAGCCGAAGCGGCCTGGAGGGAGGGGGTGCAGCGCGTAGGCGAAGCGCAGGCCTTCCACGGGAATCATCGCTCCCTGACGGTAGCGCCAACCGGCGCATCGGCACCAGTCAGATAGGTAGCGTGTTGGAAGCGTTGGGGCGGCACTGCGGGAAGAGGTCCAGGGTTATAACGGGGAGGGGTTCCTGTGAGCAAGGGTTCATTGGGTGTGGTGGCGGTCGCGATCGCCGCTTTTGGGGTACTGCTCGGGGCGCCCGAGCTGTCGACCGGCGCGGGCGCGTGTGACACGCTCGCGCGGATTGCACCAGCGGCCGGCTGTCCGACGGAGGTGGTCCAGACCACGGTCAACAACCTTGTGCCACCGCCGGCGGCGAAGCGTCCGGCGGCCCGGCCCGCCGCGCCGCGCCAGGCGGCGGACCCGACGGTCACACCGCCGTCGCACGGGACCAATCCGCACGGCCAGGGCCAGGTCGCCGTGGCCGACACGAGCCCCGATCCCAAGCGTCCGTACTCGTCGGACCCCACCGGCAAGACCGACAACGAAGAGGTCGTCGTCGGGCGTTCGCGCGGTGAGCAGGGCGCCAACGGCAGCTACCACGGCCACATCACCGTCGCGGCGCTGTTCGGCAACGAGATCGCGGGTGTCGACACGAACGCCGGCGATGCGAAGCACGGTCCGCTCGACGCCGTGCAGACGAACCTGCTGGACGCGATCTGCGAGGGCTCCGGCAACCAGATCTGCCTGAGCGTGTTGACTGCCGACTCGACGACGACGTCGTCCGGTTCGACGAACCGCTTCAGCGTCGCGCACGCGAAGGTTGGCGGCGACAGCGGCCTCGAGACCGGAGTCGCGGAGTCCAACGGCAACATCTCCGGCGACGGGAACTGCCAGGCGTCGCACGGCGACAGCCAGGTGGCCGACGTCAAGGCGGGCGGCAGCCCGGTGGCTTCGCTCGCGAAGTCCTCGACGGACTCGAACGCCTGTCGTGGTCAGGCGCCGTCGCAGAGCAACACGTCGAGTGTGCTCGCGCTCGGCGGGACGGGTGTCCCGATCCCAGCGGCCGGATGCGCTGACGGCACGCCCGACACCGCGACCGGCGTCCCGACGATCCTGCCGATGGTCTGCAACGCCGACGACACCAACGCCGGGCAGAGCTCGGACCCGTACGGCGTGCGCGACGCGCTGGACGTCTTCCTCCTCGCGACGGGAACCACGTCCGCGGCGAAGGTCACGACGTCCGGGTCGGGATCGCACGCGGTCGCGCCGGCCGAGAACGGCGGGCCACAGTGCTCGGACGGCGTGGACAACGACGGCGACGGACTCATCGACGCCGCCGATCCGGGCTGCCACAGCGACGGCAACCCCAACAACCCCGCCTCCTACGAGCCCGGCGACGACTCCGAGGCCAACGGGGGCGTCGTCGGCCAGGGCGCCGGCGCCGCCAAGCCCCAGTGCTCCGACGGCAAGGACAACGACGGCGACGGCCTCGTCGACGCCAAGGACCCGGGCTGCCACAGCGACGGCAACCCGGGCAACGCGTCGTCCTACAACCCCGACGACGACAACGAGGCCAATGGCGACAACGGGGTCAAGAGCGTCGGCGCCGGCGGCGACGCGCCGACCGGGGCAGTCCGCGCGTCGAGCGGCAACCTGCCGTTCACCGGTACCGACCTGCTCGTCAATGCGCTGATCGGCGCGCTCCTCGTCGCCGCGGGGCTCGCGATCCGGTCGCGGCTGCCGCGACGGGGCGGCGACCACTGCTAGACGCCGCGCTCAGCGTCCCGGCCGAGCCGGGGCGCTGAAGCGCAACGAAGCCAGCAGCGCCTCCACCTCCCTGAGGTGGCGGCGCTGCGGCTTCAGCACCGTGAAGACCTGGACGCTGTAGGTGCGGTAGCGGCT
>JAWVFZ010000503.1:0-5357 GCA_033855555.1 Solirubrobacteraceae bacterium | reverse complement strand
ATCACCATGCGGTTGGCGTACTCGATGATCTCGGGCTTTTGGCCGCGGCGGAAGAGAAGGCGGTGCATGGAGGTCGGAGCGATGAGCAGCGCCGCGCTCAACGCCGTGCAGATGAGCACCAAGAGGTAGACGTGCCGCTGGAAGCTCGTTACCCGCTCGAAGCCCTGCTGGAACGGAACCGCGAGCAGGAAGCCGAACAGGATCTGCACGCCGGCGGTGGCGACGCGCATCTCCTGCAGCAGCTCGAGCAGGCGCCGCGAGTTGCGCTCGGCCTCGTCCTCGGCAGCGGATGGGTCGCGCTCGCCCACCAGCCGACGCTACCCGCAGGTCAGGCCGGTTGCACAGTGACGGGCACCACGAGCCGCTCGCGGAGCGCTTCGATCGACCGGCGGATCAGCCTTGAGACATGCATCTGCGACACGCCCACTCGATCGGCGATCTCGCGCTGCGTGAGACCCTCGTAGAAGCGCAGGTGCAGGATCTCGCGCTCGCGCGGCGCCAGCTGGATCATCCCGGAGCGCAGCAGGACCCGCTGCTCCACGCGCTCGAAGCCTGCGTCGGGGCCGCCGATCGAATCCATCGCCTCGAGCCCCTCGCCAAGCGGCTCGTCGAGCGAGAGGGCCCGGTAGGCGTCAGCCGCGGCGAGCGCGTCCACCACGTGCTCGACCGAGGCGCCAACGGCGACCGCGAGCTCGGGGACCGACGGGGAGCGGCCGAGCTCCCGGGTCAGCCGCTCGCGCGTGATTGCAAGCCGCGTGCTCAGCTCCTGGACCTCGCGCGGGACCCGGAGCATCCAACCGCGATCGCGGAAATGGCGCTTGATCTCGCCTGCGATCGTCGGGACGGCGAACGTCGTGAAGCGCACATCGCGCTCGAGGTCGAAGCGTTCGATCGCCTTGACCAGTCCCAGCGCGGCCACCTGCTCGAGGTCGTCCAGCGCCTCGCCCCGGTTGGCGTAGCGCCGCGCGAGGCCGCGCGCGAGCGGCAACATGCGCTCGACGAGCTCCAAGCGCGCGCCCTCGTCTCCATCCTCGCGCCACCGGCGCAGCAGCTGCCGGTCGTCGGCATCCGTCATCGTGGTCGCCCCTCACCAGGTTTGCGGCGATCCTTTCGCTCTTCGACCGCCGGGCAAGGTGGACAAACACGGGCATACGCAAGACGCATAGCCTTTGCACAGGAGCTACAGGTGGACAAGGCTGGACAGACTGTGAGCGCGACCTCGTTCGCGCAGCTGACGGGGGTGTCACGCGAGCGCCTGCGGACGTGGGAGCGCCGCTATGGGTTCCCCTCGCCGCGGCGCGTCGGCGACGGGCGCCGGCGCTACCACCTGCGCGACGTGCCACGGGTGGTCGCCGTGCGCCGTGCCTCCGAGGAGGGCCTCCCGATCGCAGCGGCGATCGCGAGCACGAGCTACGAGGACGGCACGGGCGAGATCTCCGCCGAGGCGTTCGCGGCGATCGTCGAGCACGCCCCACTGCCGGTCGCGGCGATCTCGGGGCCCGAGCCGCTCGCGGTCGCCTACGTCAACGGCGCGCTCGGCGCGCTGCGGGGGGCGCCCGCGGCCGGCGAGGAGCTCGAGCGCGCGGCGCCGGCGCTGGCCTCGTCCGCCTGTGGCGCACAGCTACGAGCGCTGTTCGCAGGCGAGCACGAGGAGGTCATCACGGAGCATCCTCGCTGGGACGGCGCGGCCGGAACGTCGCGCTCGGTCCTGTTCCGGCTGCCCGTCCAGCCCGACGAGCCGCCGCTCGTGGCGATGGTCGGACTGGAGGCAGAGCGTGAGCGCGCGCAGGCCGGTGAGCTCCACGCCCTCCGGGAGGAGCTCGCCGAGCTGCGCGAGCGCGATGCGCGCCACGTGCGCTGGATCGAGGCGATCTCGCGGCTGGCCGAGGAGTTCCAGGTCGAGGCGAGCGCCGGCGAGCGGGACTCGGCGCTCGACACGCTCGTGCGCCAGCTCAACGCGACCGACGCCGCGCTGGCCGTTTACCTCAGCGGCCAGCTCGTCGTCCCCTCGAGCCGCCGCGGATCGCTGGGCCCGGCGATGATCACGGTTACGGCACACCCGGCCGTCGCGCGCACGCTACGTGACGCGCGGCCCGCGTGGCTGGAACGCGCGGCCGCGCTGGCTCTGGGCGTGCCCAAGGGATTGCACGCGTGCGGCATCCCGGTCGTGGTCGCAGGCGAGCCGCTCGGCCTGGTCGTGTTGCTGTTCGACGAACCCGAGGAGATCTCGCGCGACGTCGAGCGGCTGCTGACGGCCGTCTCGGCGGCCGTCGGGTTCGCGATGCTCCGCGACCGGCTCGCGGACGAGCTTCGCGACGCCGCCGCTCAGGCCTGATCGGCCGGCGCGTCCTCGGCGCGGGCCGCGGCGCGCAGCCGGGCGACCGACTGGCGGATGAGCCGGGAGACCTGCATCTGCGAGACGCCGATGCGCTCACCGATCTCGGCCTGGGTCAGGTCCTCCTCGAAGCGCAACCGCAACACCTCGCGCTCACGCGGCGTGATGGTCTGCAGGAGCCGGCCCAGCGTGGCGCGGTCCTCGGCGAGCTGGTAGCCGTGCTCGTCGGTGCCGACGGTGTCGCCCACCGTGTCGCCCAGTTCGTCGCTGTTGCCGCGAGGGGTGCTGAGCGACGTCGCCCGGTAGGCGCCGGAGGCCTCCATCGCCTCGAGGATCTGCTCCTCGGTTGCGCAGAGCTTCTCGGCGAGCTCCGACACGGTCGGAGACCGGTGCAGGTCCTTGGACATCGCGACGACGGTTCGGTCGACCTTCAGCGACAGCTCCTGAAGGTCGCGGGGGACGCGCACCGACCACGTGCGGTCGCGGAAATGGCGCTTGATCTCGCCGAGGATCGTCGGCACCGCGTAGCTGGAGAACGCCACCTGGCGATCGGCGTCGAACCGGTCGATCGCCTTGACGAGGCCCAGGGAAGCGACCTGGATGAGGTCGTCCAACGGCTCCTCCGCGCGCTGATAGCGGCGCGCCAGCTGCCGCGCGAGCGGAAGGAAGCGCTCGACCAGCTCGTCACGCGCGGCGGCATCGCGGGTCTCGAGGTAGCGCTTGAACAGCAGCTTGTCCTCGCGCGCGCGGTCCGTCGGCCCAGGGGTGAACCGTTCCGGGGCTCTCTCGTCGGTCACTTCCGTGTCCATGATCCGGGTCCGTCGAGAACGGGCCGGCGGTGTTCCCGGAGTTGAGTGATATGAACCAGCAGCACGATGGCCTTCCATTGGAGGGAACGCCGGGCTGCACGGACGTTTCGGGTGCGCGACGAGGTGTCTGGGCCGCGCCCGTGTCAGAGTATCAGCGGCGGGTCCGGAAGCACGCCGGCACGGAGGTCGCACCATGGGGGAGCAGACGACGATCGAGACGAAGGGCCTGAGGGTCCTGGCGGCCGACGAGGATGAACGGGCGCTCGAGGAGACCGCAGCTGTGCTCCGCGAGCTCGGCCATGAGGTGAGCGCATTCGCGGTCCGGACCGAGGAGGCCGCCGATGCGATCGCCCGCGAGGATCCGGACCTGTCGGTCGTCGTGGTGCACCGCGACGACGAGCACGCGCTCGACCTCATCGACGAGATCGTGGCGTTCTCGTCGGGTCCGGTGGTTGCTCTCCTCGAGTCCGAGGATCCCGAGTTCGTGCGCGACGCCGCCGATCGCGGGATCCACGCCTACGCCCGCCCGATAACGGCGGGCTCCGTGCAGAGCGCCGTAGAGGTGGCGATGCGGCGCCATGCCGAGCATTCGAAGCTGACCGAGACCGTGGACCAGCTGGAGGACGCGCTCGAGCGCCGCGCCATCATCGAGCGCGCGAAGGGCGTCCTCATGGAGCGCCATTCGGTCGACGAGCGCGCGGCGTTCGAGCTGCTGCGCAGCCAGGCGCGCTCCACGAGCCGTCCGGTGATCGAACTGGCCCGGGCCGTCCTCGAGGGTCACGCGCTGCTGCCGAAGAACGGCGCGTAGGACTGGAGGCGATTTGCGTCAGTGGCGCGCAGCGCGGTTCGGTGTGGTGGGACCGGCGTTGGCTGCTGGCATCGAGGGAGAGGGACCGGCCCAAGTGCAGCTCCCGCCCGCTTGAGTAACGAAGGTTCCGCCTATCGGGATGTTCGTTACTCATGCGCTCGCCCAGACGGACAAGGGCGGCACGCTCCCTCTCCTTTCAATGCAAGCAACCAACGCCAAGCCCGCCGCAGACAAACCGCGCTGCGCGCCACCCGCTAAAGCACGCGCCCGGTGAGCTCGGGCGGGTGCACGCACAGCGCGGCGCGGGCCGGGCAGCCGCCGCACAGGCCGAGGTGCGGCACCTCGGCGACCGGGAAGTCCCCGCGCAGCAGCGGCGCGGCGGATCCGCGCAGCTCGGCCTCCAGGCGTGGGATGTCCTGCGCGGCGTAGCGGGCGACGGCCGGCTCGGCGGGCCGTTCGAGAAACAGGTGGACGACCTCGACAGACGGCGCGCCCTCGCGCAGTGCCGCAAGCGCGTAGATGCGCCGCTGCACGCCGTACCCCGACGCGACGATCGCCTCGAGGTCGGCGTCGCCGACGTGATCGGTCTTGTAGTCGACGACCAGCGCGCTGCCGTTTTCCTCGCGCGCCAGGACGTCGACGACGCCGTTGACCAAGGTGTCGTCGAGCACGAAGGCGAAGCTCCGCTCGCGCTGCACCGAACGCGCCGCAAGAACGCGGGCGAGCACATCGCCCTCCAGCGCGCTGCGCACGAGCGCCGCGACGTCGTCGGCGTCCGCGTCGGTCAGCTCCACCTCGTGCATCGCCGCCGCGGCCTCGATCGCAGCACGTTCGGGGACGGACGGTCGCGTCAGGTCCAGCGCCTCGAGCAGCTCGTGGACGATCGACCCGCGCACGCGCAGATCGAGGCCTTCTGGCGCCGGTTCGCCGGCTGCCGGCGGTGGGCCCGCGACGTCGGGGAGGCCGACGATCCGCTGCAGATAGAACCGGTACGGGCACTGCGCGTAGCGCGTCAGCGAGGAATAGCTGACCGCGCCGAGTGCCGGCGGCGGGGGTGGCGCGGGAAGCTCCGCGATCTCCGGCGGCGCGGCGCCCTCGCCGACAGCCTGGCCCGCCCGGCGCGCGGGCACGAGCTCGCGCAGGACCTCACCGACCGCCCCGGCGGTGCTCCGGGTGACCGCCACGAGCTCCTCGCCGGCAGCGAAGAAGCGCGGCGCCAGCCAGACGATCGGCGCCGCGCCGGAGGTGTCGGGCGGCCAGTCGCCCGCGAGCTTGAGCGAGCCGCTCAGGATCAGCCGCTCCTTCGCGCGGGTGCAGCCCACGTACAGCACACGCTCGTCCTCTTCGCGGTCACCCTTGCGAGCACGGTCGGATAACTCGCGGTAGGCGAGGGCGTCCTCGCGCG
>JAWVFZ010000502.1:0-4201 GCA_033855555.1 Solirubrobacteraceae bacterium | reverse complement strand
TCCTCCTCGCCCCCGACCAGGCCGGCAACCAACACGCACTCGCGCGGCGGATGGGCGTCGAGGAGCTCATCTGGGACTGCTCCTACTGGGGCGCCGGGATGGACGACTTCGAGCCCTACGACCCCTGCTACGGGCGCAGCGGCAAGCTGCGCAAGCACGTCGACCCAACCGCGGCCCACCGCAACCATGTCCACATCGGCATGACCAAGCGGGGCGCCGCGGCCAGGACGTCGTTCTGGGCGGGGGCGTAGCCGGCCGGCATGTGTGCCCTGCTTGGGGGCGATTTGCGTCAGTGGCGCGCAGCGCGCGTCGTGCATGTCGGGACCGGCGTTGGCTGCTTGCATCGAGGGAAAGGGAGCGGCTCGAACGCGACTGCCGGGCTCGAGCGATCTGGGCCGGATTCTGTCCCGGATACGTACACAATCCGGCCCACAACGCGGTCGAGCCACGGCGAAAGGCCCTCCCTCTCCCTCAATGCAAGCAGCCAACCCCGAGCCCGCCGCAGACAAACCGCGCTGCGCGCCACCCACACCCGCGCTCCGCGTGCAAAGCAACAGCCCGCCGCCGACCTCCAAGCCATAAGCAGGGACGACTTAGACTTCGACACCACCGCGCCGGAGTAGCTCAGTTGGCCAGAGCACCGAATTTGTAATTCGGGGGTCAGGGGTTCGAATCCCCTCTCCGGCTCTGTTAGACCAGGGGCATGATCCCCGCCTCGAGGTCCAGCAGCCGGCGCTTGAGCGGCAGCCCGCCCCCGAAGCCTGTGAGCGAGCCGTCCGCGCCGATGACGCGGTGGCACGGCAGGACGATCGCCAGCGGATTGGCGCCGTTGGCGGCGCCGACGGCGCGGATCGCCTCGGGTTTGCCAATGCGGGCGGCCTGGGCACCGTAGGTCGACGTCTCGCCGTACGGGATCTCCGCCAGCGCCCACCAGCAGGCGAGCTGGAATGGCGTCCCGGTGGGGGCGAGGGGGAGGTCGAACTCCCTCAGGTGGCCGGCGAAGTACGCGTCGAGCTGCTCGGTGGCGCGCGCGAGCAGCGGGGTGGGGGAGGCGGACTCCCCGCGCTCTCCGAACCACACGCGCGCGAGGGCGCCGTCGCGGTCGGTCAGCGTGAGCGGGCCGGCGGCGGAGTCGATGATCGTCGAGCGGGTCATGCGGCTGCCCACAGATGCTGAACGGCGTAGGAGCGGAACGGACGCCAGCGCTCGGCGAGGCGTTCCGCGGAGCGCGGGTCGCCGGGCGCGCCGAGGGCTTCGAGGCCGCGGCGAACGCCCAGGTCGGTGGGGAGGAAGGCGTCGCGGTCGCCGAGTGCGCGCATCGCGACGTATGACGCGGTCCAGGGTCCGACACCAGGCAACTCCAGAAGCGCCGCCGCATCGGCCCCCGGCGAGAGATCGAGTTCGTCGTCGTCGACCGCGGCGGCCAGCGCGCGGATAGCGGCCGCGCGGGTTCGCGGACCGGGGATCTCCGCGTCGCGCAAAGCGCGGGGCGCGGGCCAGCGGTGGGTGAGCGATCCGGCCGGCTCGGCGAGCGGCTCCCCGTAGCGCTCCACGAGGCGGGCGGCATTCGTGCGCGCCGCGGCGACGCTCACCTGCTGGCCGAGGATCGCGCGCACCGCCAGCTCGAAGCCGTCGACGTGGCCGGGGATGCGCCGCCATGGCGCGGCCTCGACCAGCGGGGCCAGCAGCGGATCGCTCCCGAGCACCTCTGCGACGGCCAGCAGGTCGGCGTCGGCGTCGAGCAGCCGCCGCGCGAGCGGCGAGCCGTCGTCGGCGCGCAGGATCGGTCCGTCCTCGCGCAGCGTGCGCCGGTACACCCCGTCGCGCACCTCCTCGACACCTGCCACGGCGCGCGCTGCAAAGAACGCGAGGTCGATCCGTGCGGCGTCGTCGGGGTGGCAGCGCTTGCACGCGCGAAAGCCGGCGCGGCGCGCGGCCGCGGGCGATGGCAGGAACGACCGGTTGCGCCGGAGCGGGCGCCCCGGGCACGACGGCCGGCAGTAGATCCGCGTGGTGCGCACGGCGACGACGAAGGCTCCGTCGTAGCGGGTGTCGCGCTCGTCGCAGACGCTGTGGAGATCGAGCATGGACATCGAACGCCGGGCTCGGCCGCAGCGTGAGGTCAGTCGGTATGCCCGCCCATGACCGCGTGCTCGAGGTTGCCATGGCCGTTGGTCGACACCACGTGCTCGTAGGGCGGTACCTCGGCCTCCTCGGGCGCGTTCAGCCGGCGCTCCAGCTCGCCCATGACGAACCCGAACAGCAGGTGCCGCCATGTCGCCTGCGCCAGCGCGCGCGGGTTGCCGACCATCTTCGGAAGGCCCTTGCGAGCCGGGTGCACGCGTTCGGCGAGTGCGATCAGCGGCCAGGTCGCGAAGTTCTCCCCCAGCGCGGCGAGCGGTCCGCGGGCCCACGAGGGCAGCGGGACGCGGGGCGCGAGGCTCGCGTAGAGCGCGCCGAATGCGGCGCCGTTGCCGAGGTGCAGCGTGAGACCGATCGGCACCCAGGCGGGGCCGCGCGTCACCCACTTGCCCAGCAGCTCGACATCGTCGTAGTCGACGCCGAACACGACCTTGTCGAGCGGCTGCTGCGCGGCCCAGACACCGGCCGCCACCGCCCCGGCAACCGCCCCGCGTGCGGTCTGTGCGCTGGTTGTCGCCATCGGCCCATGTTACGCAGCCGGGATCGCGCGGTCATCGCCTGTAACTACGCCTGGCGCGCGGCGTACCGGAGACATGGATCGCGCCGCCTATCTCGATCGGGCACGCAGCAAGGGCGTCAACCCGATCGTCTACTGGCTCGTGCGGGCCATGATCCAGCCGTTCTTCCACGTGTACTTCCGCCTCAGCCGCATCGGGCGCGAGCACATCCCGCAGGAGGGCGGCGTCATCTTCGCGTCCAACCATCGCTCCTTTTTGGACCCGTTCGTCATCGGGACGATGGTCCGCCGGCCGGTCTACTACGTCGCCAAGAAGGAGCTCTTCCCGAACCGCTTGCAGGCGTGGATCCTGAGCGCGCTGGGCGCCTTCCCGATCGACCGTGGCGCGGGCGACCGGGACTCGATGGCCACCGCCCGAGAGATCCTCGAGCGCGGTGACTGCGTCCTGATCTTCCCCGAGGGCACGCGCGTGCGCCCCGGCCCGCTCGGCCGCCCCAAGCGCGGCGTGGGCCGCTTGGCGCTGGAAACCGGCGCGCCGGTCGTCCCGATAGCCGTCTTCGGCAGCGAGCGCGTCCGCCGCGGATGGCGCATCCGCCCGCACAAGGTGCGCATCCGCGCCGGGAGCCCGCTGCGCTTCCCGAAGGTCGACAGCCCGTCGCCGCAGCTGGCCGGCGCGGTCACCGACCGCATCTGGCCCTGCGTCGAGCTGCAGTGGGAGTGGCTTGGCGGCGCGGCGCCCGTGCGCCGCATCTCGATCGTCGGCGCCGGATCCTGGGGCACGAGCCTCGCCGTCACGCTGGCGCGGGCGGGCGTCGACGTGGAGCTCGGCTGCCGCACCGCCGAACAGGCGCTCGCCGTCTCCGTGACGCGCGTGAACACCCGTTATCTCGACGGCGTCGTGCTTCCCGAAGCCGTGAAGGTCGTCCCCGCCCCCGAGCTGGGGTTCGAGCGCGCCGATCTCGTCGTCCTGGCCGTGCCCGCCAAGGACCTCGCTGCGGCGGTCGGCGCCCATGCCGACCGGATTCCCGCGCGCGCGGGCGTCCTCGTGCTGTCGAAGGGCCTCGTCGCCCCACTCGGAACGCTTCCCTCGGCGTATGTCTCCGAGCGCGTCGCCGCGCGGGCCGTCGCCTGCCTCGGCGGGCCCGGCCACGCCGCCGACGCGGTCGCGCACGGCGCGTCGCTCGTCGCCGCCTCGGTCGACCGCGACTTCGCCGAGCAGATCGCCGACGTCCTCGTCTCCGCCGGCTTCGACATGCAGACGACGACCGACATCACCGGGGTCGAGCTCGCGGGCGCCGCGAAGAACGCCGCCGTCGTCGCGGCCGCCGCGGCCGCCGTCTCGGGCCCGAACGCGGCAGGGGCCGCCGCCGGCAAGGACTTCGCCGAGGTCGACGCATACAGCCGCCGCCGCGGCGGCCGGCCCGAGACCTTCGCGGGCCTCGCCGGCGCCGGCGACCTCCTCGCAACCGTCGTCGCCGAGGGCAGCCGCAACCGCCGCGCCGGCGACATGCTCGGCCGCGGGATGGCGCCCGACCAGATCGG
>JAWVFZ010000501.1:0-4070 GCA_033855555.1 Solirubrobacteraceae bacterium | reverse complement strand
ATGCTCTCCTACGGGTTCGTCGAGGTCACCGGCCAGGCCGTCGACATCGCCGCCATCACGACCTTCACGTTCGGTGTCGGCGCGATCCTCATGCTCGTCGGGCTGGCGATCTCGCTGACGATCCTGGGGCGCGAGTACGGCACCTTGTCGCCGCGCCGCGCGATCCGGGCGGCGCGCCAGGCGCTCGCCGCGCGAGCCCCGGCTACCTGATCAGGACCTGGGTCCCGACCGGGACGCGCGGATACAGGTCGATCACGTCGGATACGTGCATGCGGATGCAGCCGTGCGACGCGCGCGACCCGATCGACCAGTCCTCGGCCGTCCCATGGATGCCGACGCCGTTGGCGATGCCCAGCCAGCGCGCCTTGAGCGGGTTGTCGGCGCGGCCGCCGGGGATGACTTGCCCCGCGAGCGAGCCCGCCCACGGGCTATTGGGCACGTGCCAGGCGGGGTCGACCTGCTTGTTCTGGATCCGGTAGGTCCCGGCGGGCGTGTCCAGCCCGGCCATGCCGACCGCGATGCCGTAGTGCTTCCAGGGCCGCAGGTTGCGGAACAGGCGCAGTGTGAAGCTCCCGCGGTCGATCGTGAGGATGCGCGGATTGCGGCGCTTCAGCACCTTGAAGGTGACGGGCGCGGGCACCGTCACCAGTCGCGTGTGGATGGCGCGCGTGGTCGCGCCCTCGTCGAGGGCGGCGTTGATCTGCTTGGCGACCGTCGTCTTGTCGACCCGACCGCCCGGGCTCGAGTGGCTGACGATCATGCGCTTCACGGTGATGCGCAGCGTCGCGTTGCGCGGCGCGTGGTAGGCGCGGCGCGCGGCGCTGAGCACGAACGAGCGGACCGCGAGCCGGGAGTGGCTCAGCGCGAGCGGCACGACCACGCCCGGCGCGGCGCCTCCGGCGGACGGCGGGGGCGGCGGCGTGGCCTCCAGCGCGTGCTTTGCCGTGACGTGCGCGTCGAACTTCAGCTTGGCCGCCTTCATCGTGAGCGTGAAGGGGATGCCGGCGGCGCCGAGGACGAGGTCGCGGTTCAGCTGCGGCGCGAGGACCGACACGAGCTTCGCCTCAGCCTCGGCCTGCGTGAGGCCGCTCAGGTCGACGCCGCCGGCGCTGACGCCCTGGGCGACCCTGGGCTCGGCCGGCGCGGGCTGGGGAGCCGGCTGGGGCTGGGGCTGGGGGTCCTGAGCCGCCGCGGGACCGGCGGCGGCGAGGACGAAGAGGATCACGGCGCAGGCGAGACGCATCGGAGCGCGAGGGTAGCGAGCGCGCTGCGCAGCGCCGCAAGCCGCGTTGCTAGGCGACGACCCGCAGATGGGAGTCCTGCTCGCGGGGGGCGGGCGCGAAGACGTGCGGCTGCGTCATCCGGCGGCGGGCGCTGCCTCCGCGCCCTGCACGACGAAGTCGCTCTGGCGCGTGAGCGCGAACGACAGCACCCCCGCGACAAGGGCGATGACCGCGGCGATGACGAACAGC
The DNA here is from genome assembly GCA_033855555.1 of Solirubrobacteraceae bacterium. Taxonomy (GTDB): domain Bacteria; phylum Actinomycetota; class Thermoleophilia; order Solirubrobacterales; family Solirubrobacteraceae; genus AC-49. The sequence continues at coordinate 2,598 of JAWVFZ010000501.1, read as the reverse complement.
GTCGACAGCGCGTCGGTGTAGGCCGTCAAAAACGCGTGGCGGGAGATCCCGTGGGCCACCACGGGGTTGCCGCTCGCCAGCGCTTCGCCCGGGATCCCCGGGATCTTCCGCGTGAGCAGCCCCTGGAAGACGGCCCCGAGCCCGGCGATGCCGGTGGCGATGCCGACCTGGCGGAACGTCGAGTTGATGCCGCTCGCCATGCCCGATCGCTGCGGCTCGACCACACCGACCGCCGCCTGGGCGAGGCTCGGGTTGACCATGCCGATGCCCGCCCCGGCCAAGATGAAGCCCGGCAGCAGCGCCGTCCACTTCGAGTCGGCGTCGATGTTGCTCATGAGCAGCAGGCCGACGCCGACGAACGCCAGGCCGACGCCGAAGAGCACGCGCACCGGCACGGTGCGGCTGATGCGCCCGGCGGCGGGAGCGACGAAGAAGCTGACGACCGTCAGCGGCAGGAAGCGAAGCCCGGTCTGCTGCGGCGACAGGCCCAGCGAGTTCTGCACGTACAGCGTGATGTAGAGGAACATCGCGAACATCGACGCGCTGAGCCCGAAGGCCGCGATCGAGGCGCCGCCGAACGCCGGCTTGCGGAACAGGCTCAGGTCGAACATCGCGTGGTCGCTGCGCAGCTCGATGGCCACGAATGCTGCGAGCAGCGCCACGGAGCCGATCAGGAAGCCGACGATCAGCGGGCTGCCCCAGCCCTCGGCGTTGCCGCGCACGAGCGCGAAGATCAGCAGGAACAGGCCGCCGCTGAACGTGACGAGGCCGGGGATGTCGACGCGATGGGCGGCCGGTGACCGGAACTCGTCGACCTTGGCGAGCGTCGCCGCGACCGCCGCGATGCCGATCGGGACGTTGACGAAGAAGATCGACTGCCAGCTGACCTGCTGGGTCAGGACGCCGCCGACCAACGGCCCGATCGCAACGGCGGCGCCGATCGTCGCCCCCCAGATGCCGAACGCGGTGCCGCGGTCGGGGCCGCTGAAGGCACTGGCGATCAGGCTCAGCGACGTCGCGAACATGGCGGCGCCACCGATGCCCTGAAGGCCGCGGGCGACGATCAGGAAGATCGGGCTCGTCGCAACCCCGCACAGGATCGAGGAGACGGTGAACGCGATCAGCCCGTACACAAAGATCTTGCGGTGACCGAAGCGGTCGGCGAGCGTGCCCGCGGTGAGGAGCAGGCTCGCGAGGCCGAGCGCGTAGGCGTCGATCACCCACTGGAGGTCCGAGAAGCTCGTCTTGAGGTCCTTCGCGATGTCGGGCAGCGCGACGTTCACCACGGTGATGTCGAGCAGCAGCATGAATGTCGCCACGCAGACAGCGGCGAGGGTCCACCAGCGGTTGGGATGCTTCTCAGGCACGGCCATAGACGGGGATGTGGGCGCCGCTGACCGGCGCGCTCGCATCCGAGGAGAGGAAGTGGATCACACGCGCGATCTCCTCCGGCTTGACCCATGTGCCGTGGTCGGCGTCGGGCATGTCGCGGCGGTTTGCGGGGGTGTCGATCACGGATGGCAGCACGGCGTTGATGCGGATCCCGTCGTCGCGATACTCGGCGGCGAGGGCCTGGACGAGCGCAAGCAGCGCCGCCTTGGAGGAGATGTACCCAGCAGCGCCGGGAAACGGACGCAGCGCGGCACGCGTACCCACGCAGACGACGGTGCCGCCGCCGGCGAGCATGCGCGGGATCGCCGCGGAGGTGACGAGATAGGCGGGGCGCAGGTTCAGCGTGAACTGGCGTTCGAACTGCTCGATCGGCGTCTCGTGGACGCGGCCGCCCTGCGCGAAGCCCCCGACGAGGTTGACGACGGCACGCAGGTCGTCGCCCGCCGCCTCCACGGCCCGCTGCACCTCCGCCTCGTCGAAGAGGTCGGCCTGCACGTGCAGGAGACCCTCGCGCTCGGAACCGGGCATGCGGTCGGCGCCCACGACCCGCCATCCGTCGTCGAGGAACGCATCGACGACGGGGCGCCCAAGGCCCCCGCTCGCTCCCGTGATGAACGCGGTCCGTGCCATGTCAGCTCCATCTTCGCGCAAGCGACCCCTCCCACATGGTTCCGCCCCGAATGTCGTCCGCCCCGCTTCCTACGTTTCAGAGCATGCTCGTGCGGGAGTTCGAAGACGGCTTCGACATCGACCAGGTCCTCCTGGTCCGCGGCGCCGAGCTGCGCTCCAAGCGCGACGGTGGCGAGTACCTGCGCCTGACGCTGGCCGACCGCACCGGGTCGGTGGTGGCGATGGTCTGGGACGACGTCGAGCAGCTGCGCCCGCTGTGCCCGACCGGCGTGCCGGTCCATATCGTCGGCCGCTACCGGCTTCACCCGCGCTATGGCCCGCAGGTCGACCTGCGCCAGCTGCGCCGGCCCGCCGAGGGCTCGTTCGACCTCACGGAGCTGTGCGACGGCCCGCCGCGCGCGGCCGACCAGATGGAGGCCGACCTACGCACCCTCGTCGGCACGATCCAGGAGCCCCACCTGCGCGTGCTGCTGGAGCGCGTGCTCGGCGAGGACACCCCGACGTGGGAGCTCTACCGCCGCGCGCCGGCCGCCAAGCATTTCCACCAGGCCTACCAGCACGGACTGCTGGAGCACT
>JAWVFZ010000500.1:0-7821 GCA_033855555.1 Solirubrobacteraceae bacterium | reverse complement strand
GTGATGCGGAAGAACCACTGCTCGAGCTGGCGGACCTCGACCTCCCAGCCACAGCGCTCGCAGCGGCCGTCGATGACCTGCTCGTTGGCGAGCACCGTCTGGTCGTTCGGGCACCACTTGACCGCGGCGTTCTTGCGGTAGGCGAGCCCGTGCTCGTAGAGCTGGAGGAAGATCCACTGCGTCCAGCGGTAGTAGCGCGGCTCGTGCGTGCCGAACTCGCGCGACCAGTCGATCGAGATCCCCCACTCGTGAAACGCGCGCCGGAACTCCTTGATCGCTGCGTCGGTCGCGTCGCGCGGATGCTGACCGGTCTTGATCGCGTGGTTCTCCGCCGGCAGGCCGAACGCGTCGTAGCCCATCGGGTTGAGCACGCGCCGGCCGGCCCGCCTGTGGAAGTGCGCGACCGCGTCGCCGACGCTGTAGACCTTCAGGTGGCCGATGTGCGCCTCCCCGCTGGGGTACGGGAGCATCACCAGCACGTAGGACTTCTCGCGGTCGGTCGCCTCGCCGTTGGCGACCTCCCACGTGCGCTCGTCGGCCCACACGCGCTGCCAGCGCGGCTCGATCTCCTGCGGGTTGTAGCGAACGTCCGTCACGGGCCGTTCAGGCTACAAGGAGGCCGTCGTAGACTCCGGCGCCGTCATGGAGCTGCACCGCGCGAACGTCCGCGACGATGTCGAGATCGCCTACTGGCGGGTGATGCCGGCCCGCCCGCCCGGAAACCCCCTCCTGCTCGTCCACGGCTGGCCGGAGACCAAGCGCATCTGGATCCGCAACATCGAGCCGCTCGCGCGCGCCGGCTTCGAGGTCGTCGTGCCCGACCTGCGCGGCTTCGGCGACAGCTCGCTCGCCTCCGACGGCTTCTACGACCTGCCCGCGTACGCGCGCGACCTGCACGCGCTGATGACCGGGCTCGGCCACGACAGCTGCGTCGCCGCCGGCGGCGACGCGGGCGGTGGCGTGATCCAGGACCTCGGCCTGCGCTTCGAGGGCTTCGTCACCCGCCAGGTGCTGTTCAACACCGTGGTGCCGCTGCGCGCCGAGGCCACGGGCGAGCCGCTTGCCGTCGACCGCACCGCGGCCGACTACTTCGTGCGCCAGGGCACCGACGCAGAAGGGCTGATGGCCGAGCTCGACACCGCGGAGAAGCGCATCCGCTACATCGCCGGCTTCTACGGCCATCGCTTCTGGGCCGCCCCCGGCGCGTTCGGCGAGGACGACGTGGCGTTCATGGCCGAACAGTTCGCCGACGCCGCCAAGCTGCGCGCGTCGATCGGCATGTACGAGGGCGCGATGGGCATGCGTGAGTTGAGTGAGATCCCGCGGCTGTCCGAGACGAGCCCCGTCCCCACGCTGGCTCTCCACGGTCCCGCCGATCACTGCATCTGGTCCGACTTCCCGGAGCGCTGCGAGGCCGCGTTCACCGAGCTCGTCGGCCCGTTCGTCGTGCCCCGCGCGGGTCACTTCGTGCAGTGGGAGCGGGCGAGTCTGTTGAACCAGGCGATCCGCTACTTCGCCGGGAACACGATCGGTTAAGATGGCGGCCGACCACGTGGGGCTGTAGCTCAGCTGGGAGAGCGTCTGGCTGGCAGCCAGAAGGTCAGGGGTTCGAGCCCCCTCAGCTCCACTCGATCGAAGGCCGCCTGAACGGGCGGCCTTCGTCGTTCTCGCCTGGCGCTCAGCCCCTCCGGGCCGGCATGTCGAGCGTCTTGCGATGCGGCACGCCCTCGTCGAGCTCGCGCTGCCGCTCGATCTCGGCATTGAGCTCCGCGCCGAAGAGCAGCGCCACGTTGCTGAGCCAGAGCCACGCCAGCAGCACGATCGCGCCGGCGAATGTCCCGTAGAGGGCGCCGACGTTCGCGACCTTCGAGATGTAGATCGAGAACGCGGCCGAGGCCACGAGCCACAGCGTCACAGCAACAACCGCCCCGGGGAGAACCACATGAAACGAGCGCTGCTTGACGTCGGGCGTGAAGTAGTAGACGCCCGCGAAGGCGAGCATCGCGACGGCCACGGCGGCCGGCCAGCGGACGAGGCTCCACGCGTGGGCGACTCCGTGCCCCAGCCCGATGAAGCCCAGCAGGTCGTCGGCGAAGCTGCCACCGACGAAGACCAGGACGAGCGTCGTGAGCACGAGCGCCATCAGCGCGATCGTCGACGCGATGTCGACCAGCTTGCGCGTGAAGAATCCCCGCCCGTTCTCGACGTCGTAGATCGCATTCATCGCGCGCCGAACGGCCTCCAGCACGCCGGTGCTGCCGTAGAACGCGAACACGACGCTGATGGCAAGGGTCGTGGCGGCGGTGCCCTTGTGCTGGAGAGCGCTGCGCAGCGAGCTCTCCAGCGGCACGATCGCCGACGAGGGAGCGACCCGCCGCAGATACCCCATGATCGCGTCGAACGTCTCCGGGTACTGGCCGATGAGGCCGAGCAGCGACAACCCGAGCAGCACCGCGGGAAACAGCGACATCAGCCCGTAGTACGTCAGGGCCGCCGCGTGTTGAGTCATCTGGTCGTCGTAGAAGGAGACCAGCGTCCGCTTGATGATGGCGCCGGCTCGTCTCATCGCGCTGCGACCCGCAGCGAGTGTACGTCTCCCGGCGGCCGCTGAGCTACCCCTCGTCCGGCATCGACACCCGCACGCCGTCACTCGGCTGCTCGGGGCCCGACCCATTCGGCCCGGGCCGCCCGAAGCGCTCCTCGCGCTGGACCTCGGGCGCACCGTCGGCGTCCGGCCCGCGGTACGGGCCGGGCTTGGGACGCGGATGGCCGCCCGGGAGCGCGAGCCGCAGGATCGTGCGCTGCACCATGCCCAGCTGCTTGAGGAACGGGCCGGTGTTGTAGGGCAGCCCGTAGCGCATGCAGATGTCCTTCACCCGCGGCGCGATCTCCGCGTAGCGCGTGCTCGGCATGTCCGGGTAGAGGTGGTGCTCGACCTGGTAGCCGAGGTTGCCGCTGAGCACATGGAACGCCGGCGAGCCCTCGATGTTCGCCGCGCCGAGCAGCTGGCGCACGTAGAAGCCGCCGCGCGTCTCGTTATCCGTCTCCTCCTGGCTGAACGTGTAGGTCTGATCCGGGAAGTGACCGCAGAAGATGATCCCGTAGGCCCACACGTTGCGCACGATGTTGGCGGTGAAGTTCGCCTTCAGCGTCGTGCGGAACGACTCGCGCGCGACGTCGGCCAGCGACGTCTCCGCCGGCATGCGCCCGGTACGCCGCCGCGCGGCGCCGACGAGCCCTTCGAAGCCGCGGCGCGCCGGCGACTTGGAGCGGCCGCGCAGCCCGCGTGCGGCCGCGGTGGTCCCCACGGCGATCCCGGCGCTCAGCGCAGGGAAGGTGAGGTAGTCCTTGGAGATCTGCAGCCAGCCCTTGCGCGCCATGCCCTTGAGCTCGCGGCGGATGGCCTCCTTGGACTTCTCGCCCTTCTTGATGGCCTCGAAGTCGAGGTCGTGGCTGGCCACGCCCCATTCGAAGAACGCGGCGAGCACCAGGTTGTAGAACGGCTGCAGCAGGTAGACCGGGTGCCACTTCTGATGCGGGTCGATCCGCATGATCTCGTAGCCGAGATCGCGGTCCTTGCCGCGGATGTTCGTGTAGGTGTGATGAATGTAGTTGTGGGAGTGCTTCCAGGCCTCGGCGGTCGAAGCGGAGTCCCAATCCCAGGTCGAGGAGTTGATCTGGGGATCGTTCATCCAGTCCCACTGGCCGTGCATCACGTTGTGGCCGATCTCCATGTTCTCCAGGATCTTGGCCAGCGAGAGCATCGTGGTGCCGGCGACCCAGGCGGCACGGTTGCGCGAGCCGAACAGCAGGAGCCGCCCGCCGACGACCAAACGCCGGTGCATCTCGATCATGCTCGTGATGTAGCGGCGGTCGCGATCGCCGAGCTCGGCGAAGACCTCGTCGTGGATCGCGTCGAACTCCTTGCCGAGCTGCTCGATCTCCTCGTCGCTCAGGCGCGAAAGTGGACTCTCGATCATCGTGGACATGCGGCTCCTTCTCTCGGAATCAGAGGGCGATCTCGACCGCGCCCTCGGGCGCGTTGACACAGGTTCGGACCATCTCGCCGGCCGAGCCGGAGACCTCGCCGGTGCGCAGGTCGCGGACCTGGCCCGAGCAGAGCTTCCCGACGCAGGTGTGGCAGATGCCCATCCGGCAGCCGAAGGGAAGGGTCGCCCCCGCCTCTTCGCCGGCAACCAGGATCGGCTGCGAGCCGTCGCTTTCGGCGGTGATGTCGCTGCTGGTGAAGCGGATCGTCCCGCCGTCGCCGTGCTCGCCGTCGCCCTGGCCGATGATCGGCTGGAAGCGCTCCATGTGCAGGCGGTCGCAGTCGCCGCCGCGCTCCCAGTGCTCCTCCATCGTGTCGAGCATCTCCGCGGGCCCGCAGACGAACGCCTCGCGCTCGGCCCAGTCGGGGCACAGCTGCTCGAAGTGGTCGGGCGTGAGGCGACCGTGGGCGCCGGTGAGCTGGAGGTGCAGGCGGTAGCCGTCGTGGTCGCGCTCCAGGCGCCGCAGCTGGTCGCCGAAGATGGCGTCGTCCTCGGTGCGCGCCGAATGCAGGTGCACGACGTCGGCGAGGTGCTCCTCGCGCTCGAGGTGGCGCAGCATGCTCATCACCGGCGTGATCCCGCTGCCGGCGCTGATGAACAGCAGCTTCTCGGGCAGCGGGTCCGGCAGTTTGAACGTCCCCTCCACCCCGCCGAGGCGCACGATCGAGCCGGGCTTGGCCTCGCGGACGAAGAACGGCGAGACCTTGCCCTCCTCGACGAGCTTTGGCGTGATGCTGATGCAGCCGTCCGGGCGCCCCGGATCCGACGTCAGCGAGTAGGCGCGCCAGTGGTGCACGCCGTCCACGACGACCCCGATGCGCAGGTACTGGCCGGGCTCGTGGCCGGGCCAGTCCCAGCCGGGCTTGATGAGGATCGTCGCGGCGTCGGCGGTCTCGCGCGTGACGCACTCGATCCGCCCGCGCAGCTCCTGCGTGGACCACAGCGGGTTGATCAGCTCCAGGTAGTCGTCCGGGAGCAGCGGTGTGAACAGCCCGCGGATGGCGCGCAGCGCGCGGCGCTGCAGCGCCGGGACCTCGGGCATCGCTCCGCGCTCAGCCATCAAGGCGCTCCTGTGGTTTGGACCCAGGCAAGCACGTCAAGTTAGCAGTGTTTTGAGAACATGTGTCAACCCAACTGTCAGCCGACTGTCCGCACAGCGGTTAGGATGTACGGGATGGCCGCCTCCCAGCCTGTCGAGCTGCGCCGCACACGCGAGCGCGACCTGGTCGCCGCGACCCGCGCCCTGTTCGACGAGCGCGGTATGCAGGATGCCCCGATCGAGGAGATCGCACGCACCGTCGGCATCGCGCGCGGGCTGGTCTATCGCAGCTTCTCCTCCAAGGAGGAGCTCTACGTCCTCACCGTCACCGACTATCTGCGCGAGCTCGACGGGGTGCTGGCGTCGGCGGTGGTTGCCGGCGCCGAGCCCGTGGCGCAGCTCGAGCACTGGGCACGGGCCTTCGCGGGCTTCTGCGAGCGCTACCCCGCCTTCCTGGACTGCGCGTTGTCGCTCATGCGCCGCCCGGCTCGCGAGCTGCACGACATCGTCTCCGAGTCGGTCTGGCTGCGCCTGGGCCAGGGCATCGCGACCTGTGTGACCCATGTTGCGGCCCTCCTGCGCGAAGGCAACGCATCCGGAGACTTCGCCGTTGAGGATCCCGACTACACGGCGAACGTGCTGTGGACGCAGACGCTCGGCGTCATGCACCTGGCGCGCATCCGCGTCGGCGTCAGGCAGGCGGCGCCGGGGATCCCGGCCCTCTTCCCGATCGCGCCCGAGCAGGCCGTCGAGACGTGCGTGCACACCGCGCTCGCCACGGTCGGCGTCGCCCGCAAGGCCTGAAGCTCAGCCGGCGGCGGCGGAGGGCTCGTCGAGCGGGAGCTCGAGGCGCGGCAGGTCGCCCCAGAGCTGTTCGAGGCGGTAGAAGTCGCGCGTGTCCGGCGTGAAGACGTGGACGACGCAGTCGAGGTAGTCCATGAGGATCCACTTGGCCTCCGACACGCCCTCGACGCGGCGCGGCAGCGTGCCGTGGTCCTTCTTCATCCCGAGGTGGATGCCGTCGTGGATCGCCTTGGTCTGGCGGTCGGTGCCGCCCGAGCAGATCAGGAAGAAGTCCGTGTAGCCGGCGATCCCGCGCAGGTCGAGCGCAACGATGTCGATCGCCTTCTTGTCGGCCGCGTATGCGGCGATCGCGCGGGTCATCTCGTCGGGGCTCATGCCACCGCCTTACCCGCCGCAGGGGTGGGCGGGACATACAACCCCCGCCGTTCGATCTCGTCCACCACGCCGTCGGGCACCAGCCAGCGGACGGGGCGGCCCGCTGCGACGCGTGCCCGCACGTCCGACGACGAGATGTCCAGCCGCGGCATCGCGAAGAAAACGACGCGCTGGTCGGCGCCACTCAGCGGCGCGATCCGCTCGGCGATCTCCTGCCTGCGAACGCCGTCGCGCTCGGCCACGGCCACGCGCGCGAGCTCCAGGACGGCCTCGGGCTCCCGCCAGGCCGGCAGGCTCAGGGCCATGTCGCCGCCGACGATGAAGGTCAGGTCGTCCCCTTCGCGCAATCCATGCAGTGCGCGCAGCGTATCGACTGTGTACGACGGGCCGCCACGTTCGAGCTCGAGCGTCGAGACCTCGAACCCCGGCTCGCCCGCCACGGCCGCACGGCACAGGTCCGCGCGGACCGCGGGGCCCGGATCGTCCGCGGCCTCCTTGTGCGGCGGCGCGCTCACCGGCATCAGCACGATGGCGTCCAGGCCGAGCTGGTCGCGCGCCTCCTGGGCACAGACCAGATGGCCGATGTGCGGGGGGTTGAACGTCCCCCCGAGGATCCCGAGCGACGCCATGGCACTACGGGCGCGTGTGCCCGTCGCCGGTCACCACGTACTTGAACGCGCACAGCTCGCGCATCCCGATCGGCCCGCGGGCGTGCAGCTTCTGGGTGGAGTTGCCGATCTCGGCGCCCATGCCGAACTCGCCGCCGTCGGTGAAGCGCGTCGACGCGTTGACGTAGACGCAGGCGGCGTCGACGCCCAGCTCGAAGGCCCGCGCAGCCGCGGTGTCGCGCGTGACGATCGCCTCCGAATGCCCGGAGCCATGGCGGTTGACGTGCTCGATCGCCTCCTCGACGGAGTCCACGACGCCGACCGCGAGGACGAGCGCGAGGAACTCCTCGTCGAAGTCGGCCTCCGAGACGTCCCCCACGGGCACGTCGCCGGCGAAGGTGCGGGCGCGCGCGTCGGCGCGCAGCTCGACCCCGGCCTCGTGAAGGGCGCGCAGGGCGCGCGGGAGGAAGGCGGGCGCCGCCTGGGCGTGGACGAGCAGCGTCTCGGCGGCGTTGCAGACCCCAGGGCGCTGCGTCTTGGCGTTGACGATGATCGCGAGCGCGGCGTCGAGGTCGGCGCTTGCGTCGACGTAGACGTGGCAGTTGCCCGAAGCCGCGTAGATGACGGGGACCGTCGCGACGCCCTTCAGGGCGTCCTTCAGCCCCTCGCCGCCGCGCGGGATGATCAGGTCGACGACGCCGGTCTGGGTGGCGAGCTCGGCGAGCTCCGCGCGGCCGCCGCCGGCGACGAGCGTCACCGCGCCGTCGGGCAGCCCGGCCCCCGCGGCGGCCTCGCCGGCGACCGAGGCGAGCACGGCGTTCGAGTGTGCGGCGCTCGACGACCCGCGCAGGACAATCGCGTTGCCTGACTTCAGGCACAGCGCGGCGGCGTCGATCGTCACATTCGGGCGCGCCTCGTAGACGACGGCGATCACCCCGAGCGGGAC
>JAWVFZ010000499.1:0-4684 GCA_033855555.1 Solirubrobacteraceae bacterium | reverse complement strand
TTCGGGATCACCGCGACGCGGTCCTCCTCGAGGTCGTAGACGTCGGCGACGTGCCCGCGCATGTAGTGCGAGCAGACGATCACCTGGTCGGCGCAGTGCGCCATCCAGCGCTCCGTGCGGTGGATGTCGGACATCGGCGGGCGGTGCACCCAGCCCTGGTGGCGGCCGTACTCGGTCGCGTGGATCGTGGTGATGAACGGGACGCCCGCCTCGTCGGCGAGCCGCTTGCCCGCAACCGCGACGAGCCAGTCGTGGCCATGAACGAGGTCGAAGTCGAGCTCGTCGGCCAGCATGCGGCCGGCGGCGAGCATGTCGTCGTTCATCCGGCGGACCCACGCGATGAACTGCGGCAGCTCCTTCGGGTAGGGCTTCTCCCTCACCCGGTGGACGATCACGCCGCGACGGTCCTCACGCTCCGCCAGCCGCGCCGAGCCGCGCGTGAGCACGTGCACCTCGACGCCGTCGCGCAGCAGCCCCTCGGCGAGCTTGCGTACGTGGCGCGCCAGCCCGCCCTCGACGACGGGCGGGTACTCCCAGCTCAGGATCAGGACCCGCATCCGGCCGTGGAGGCTAGTCGACCTCGCGCAGCGCTCCGCTTTCGGGGTCGAAGACGAACCCCCGGATGTGGTCGCGGGCGGGCAGCTCGGGGCTCGACCGCAGCCGGGCGAGGCTGTGGCGCAGGGTCGCGTCGATGTCGTCGAAGGCGCCGAGCCGCCACGTCGGCAGGACGCCATCGGCGGCCAGGGCCTGTGCGAACGCGTCCTCGGAGGCGCCGTGCAGGCCACAGTCCTCGTGCATCACCACGACGATCTCCTCGGTGCCGAGCAGCCGCTGCGAGGCGCTCAGCGAGCGGATCGCGTCGTCGGTGACCAGGCCGCCGGCGTTGCGGATGATGTGCGCGTCGCCGCGCTGGAGGCCGAGCATCGGGAACAGGTCGATGCGCGTGTCCATGCACGCCAGAACGGCCGCCTTCCGGCGCGGCCGCGGGCTGAGTCCCGGAGCCGCGAGCTCCTCGGCGCGGGACGCCGCCGCCGCCAGCATCTCATCGGCATTGGGCATTCGAGCGCGATCCTAGGCGTAGGCCCGCTGCGACCGCTGCGCGGCCTAGGGGGTTGCGCTCAATGCCCCGGGCGGGAGCACATAGCGCAGGGGCGCCTTCGGGGCGCCGCCGTCGTGGCCGCGGGCGCTGTGCAAGCCGCCGCCGGCGGCCACAGGAACCAGGTCCTCGGCCTCGCCATGGGCCACGATCCAGCTCAGAATCGCGGACGAGTCGCTGCCCTCCGCGAGGATCGCCGCGCGCTCGATGACCTTGCCGCCGGAGGGGTGGGGCCGCGAGAGGCGCGTCACGAGGGTGCGAATGTCGTCATCGTCCATATCGGTCAACCCACTGTAGTACTCCCGTGGGAAAGGACGATCCCGCGGGTAGAGTCATACCTGTGCTCGCGGAGGCGCTGGGCCCCGTCCAGCAGCAGCATCTGCTGGAGGCGCGCCAGATGCAGGCGCTTTCATTCGCCGTGCATATCCCGCTCGTGTGCTTCGGCACGGCGTTCCCGGCGATGGTGCTGTTCACGGAATGGCGGCACCAGCGCACCGGCGACCCGCTCCTGCGCACGCTGGCCCGGCGCTGGACGCGCGTGATGGTCGCGCTGTTCGCCGTCGGCGTCATCTCGGGCACGATCCTGAGCTTCGAGATGGGGCTGCTGTGGCCCAACTTCACGGCGACGTTCGGCGGCGTGTTCGGCCTGGGGTTCGCGATCGAGGGCTTCAGCTTCTTCATGGAGGCGATCTTCATCGGGATCTATGTGTACGGCTGGGAGCGCCTGTCGCCGCGCGCCCACCTCCTCAGCGGCATCCCGATCGTGGTGTCGGGGTTCACCGGATCGCTGATGGTCATCTCCGTCAACGGCTGGATGAACCACCCGGGGGGCTTCCGGTGGGTTGGCGGCCGTGCCGTCGACGTCCAGCCCTGGCGGGCGTTGTTCGGCAACAGCCACTTCTGGCACGAGCTCGTGCACATGTACCTCGCGGGCTACATCGTCACCGGGTTCTGCGTCGCGGCGGTGTACGCGCTGGCGCGCGAGCGCGGGCGCTGGAGCCGGTACGAGCGCACCGCCCTGGCGATCCCGCTCACGGTCGCCGCACTCGCCGCGCCCGTGCAGGTCCTCGTCGGCGACTGGGCCGGGCGCAGCGTGGCAAAGGACCAGCCCACCAAGCTCGCCGCGATGGAGGGGCTGGGGAAGACCACGAAGGGCGCCCCGGTGCACGTGCTGGGCTGGTACTCGGGCGGCGAGGTCAAGTACGGGATCGCGATCCCGCGGGGGCTCTCGCTGCTGGCCCGCCACGACCCGAACGCGACGATCCGCGGCCTCGACGCAGTGCCGGCCCGCGACCGCCCGCCGGTCAACGTCGTACGGATCGCGTTCCAGACGATGGTGGGGATCGGCACGCTGATGGCTCTCCTCGGCGTCGTGTTCCTGTTCACGCGCTGGCGGCGCGGCGGCCTGCCGGAGTCGCGTTGGTTCTACCGCGCGGTCGTCGCCGCAGGCCCGCTGTCGCTCGTCGCGCTCATCGCCGGCTGGGTGACCACCGAGGTCGGCCGCCAGCCCTGGGTGGTCTACGGGTACATGCGCACGTCGCAGGCCGTCACTGGCGCCGGCGGCATCCCCGTGGGCTACGCCACGCTGGCGATCGTCTACGCCGCGGTCGCCGTTGGCGTCGTCTGGATACTCACGCGGCTGGCGCGCGCGCCGCTCCCCGAGGCCGGGGGCTGACGTGTTCCTGGAGAGCCTGCCGATGATCTTCGTGCTGATCGGGCTGGTGTTCTACGTGGTCCTCGGAGGTGCCGACTTCGGCGCCGGCATCTGGCAGGCGCTCGCCGGCGGCGGCGAGGAGGGCGAGCGCCGGCGCGACATCGCGCACGACGCGATGGCGCCGGTCTGGGAGGCCAACCACGTCTGGCTGATCTTCGTGCTCACGGTCATGTGGACGGCGTATCCCGTCGCGCTGGGCTCGATCGCCTCCACGCTTGCGGCGGCGCTGCTCATCGCCGGCTTCGGGATCTTCGTTCGCGGCGCGGCCTACGCATTGCGCAGCGCCACGACCACGCCACGCGAACAACGGCGAATCGATGCCGGCTTCTCCGCCGCCTCTGTGCTCGCCCCGTTCGCACTGGGTGCCGCCATTGGCGGCATCGCGTCGGGTCGCGTGCCGGTCGGCAACGCTGCCGGCGACCTGATCTCCAGCTGGGTCAACGCCACCTCGATCCTCACCGGCGCGCTGGCGGTCGCCTTCAGCGCCTACCTCGGCGCGGTCTACCTCTGCGCGGACTCGGTGCGCCATTTCGGCTCCGACCAGACCGAGTGGTTCCGCGCGCGCGCGCTCGCCTCCGGCGTCGTCGCCGGGGCGCTGGCGATCGCGGGGCTGATCGTCCTGCGCGCGGACGAGCACCGCCTCTACCACGGCCTCCTCGCCGGCGATGGGCTGCCGGCGGTGATCGTCTCCGTGCTGGCGGGCGCAGGGACGCTGGCGCTCGTGGCCGCGCGCCGCTACGAGCCCGCCCGCTACAGCGGGGCGCTGGCCGTGGCGGCGGTCGTGGCCGGGTGGGCGCTGGCCCAAGAGCCCCTGATCCTCCCGGGGTTGACGGTCTCCCAGGCCGCCGCGTCGCACGCCACGCTCGTCGCCGTCGTGATCGCGGTCGTCGCCGGTGCGCTGATCCTCTTCCCGTCGCTGGCGCTGCTCTTCCGGCTGACGCTCGGCGGCCACCTGGGAGGGCACGGCGGCACAGCGAGCGAAGCGCCCTCCACCACCCGCGAGGTCCTCGCCGCCTCGGCGCCGAAGCTCGGGCTGCGTGCGGCCGGCGCCAGCCTGCTGATCGGCATCGCCGGGACCAATGTCGTCGACGCCGCGTGGGCACGGCCGATCGGCGTGGCGGGACTGCTGGGCTTCATGGTGCTCGGGTTCCTGGCGGCGCGGCCGGACTTGGATACGGGCTGACGCAAGGCGGTTTGAGAGAAGGGAGCTGGCAAGCGGCGGGGACCTGGGCCCTTTTGTGCGCGCTATTCGCGAGTTGGAGGGCCCACCTCCGGGGGTGGTCCTGACTTCCTACCGCATAGGTGCATTCCTGGGACCACCCTCGCGACCACGGCGGCAGGCTCGCTTCCCTCACCCGCACGCAATTCACGCCGATCCCGCCTCTTACATACCGCGCTGTGCGCCACCCACACCTCGCTCCGCGAGGTCGAAGAGCTCAGGTCGTCTTGATGAGCCCGCCGTCGATGACGTAGTTGGCGCCGGTGACGTTGGCGGTGCGCTCGGAGGCGAGCATCACGACGAGGGTCGCGACCTCGTCGGGCGTGGTGAAGCGCCCGCTCGGGATTCCGCCCATACCGGCGACGATCCGCTCGCGCGCAGTTGCGGCATCGACGCCCGACGCATTCGCGACCGTCTGGGCCACGCCGTGCTCGCCGAGCCAGAGGTCGGTGTCGACGGGTCCGGGTGAGACGGAGTTGATGCGGATGCCCTTCGGCCCGAACTCCTGCGAGAGCGCCTTGGTGAGGTTGACGCCGGCCGCCTTGGCGGCGCCATAGTCGATCACCGCCCCGTCCGGGTGGTAGAAGGCGTTGACAGACGCGACGTTGACGATCGCGCCGCCGCCCTGCTCGACCATCGGTCCCAGGGCCGCGCG
>JAWVFZ010000498.1:0-7271 GCA_033855555.1 Solirubrobacteraceae bacterium | reverse complement strand
CTCGCAGCAGGCTGCGCGGCGATCGTCCTGCTGGCTTACATCGGGATCACGTTCATCACCAACGGCCAGCAGGACCTGGCGCTGCTGTGCGGCTGCGTGTTCGGCGCCTGCGTCGGCTTCCTGTGGTTCAACGCGTTCCCCGCGACGATCTTCATGGGGGACACCGGGTCGCTCGGGTTAGGGGGCGCGATAGCCGGCCTCGCGGTCATGACGCGAACCGAGGAGCTGCTCGTGACGGTGGCGATCTCGCTCGGGCTGTGGTGGGTTGCGACGCGGCGCGTCGGACTCGCCGGCGAGCTGAAGCTGTGGGTCGTGGACGGCCGCGTCGACCTCGGCGTCTTCTACCCGGTGCTGATCTACCTCGTGGTGGCGGGGACGACGAACGCGGTCAACCTCACCGACGGGCTCGACGGCCTCGCAGCAGGCTGCGCGGCGATCGTCCTGCTGGCTTACATCGGGATCACGTTCATCACCAACGGCCAGCAGGACCTCGCCCTGCTGTGCGGCTGCCTCGTCGGCGCCTGCGTCGGCTTCCTGTGGTTCAACGCGTTCCCGGCGACGATCTTCATGGGCGACACCGGCTCGCTGGGGCTCGGTGGTGCGATCGCCGGGCTGGCGGTCATGACGAGGACGGAGATCCTGCTCGTGCTGCTCGGCGGGATCTTCGTGGTCGAGGCGCTCAGCGTGCTCGTGCAGGTCTTCTCCTTCCAGACGTTCCGCAAGCGCGTCTTCCTGATGGCCCCGATCCACCACCATTTCGAGCTGATGTCCTGGTCGGAGACCAAGATCATCCTGCGCTTCTGGATCGTGGCCGCCATCTGCTCGGCGATCGGCTTCACGATCTACCAGCAGAGCGTTGCGTAGTGGGTTGGCGGCCAGCGCTTCCGCCAGGTCCGTACCTCGTCGTCGGGCTGGCGCGGTCCGGACAGGCCGCGCTGCGTGTCCTGGGTGACGAGGCGCGCGGCGTTGACCGCAAGCGCGGCGACGACACGCCGGTGGCGCTCGAGGGCATCCGCTGCGTGGTGAAGTCGCCGGGCGTGCCGCCCGGCGCCCCGGTCATCGCCGCGGCGCGCGAGCGGCGGATCCCGGTGATCGGCGAGCTCGAGCTGGCCTGGCGGCTGCTGCCCAACGAGTTCATCGCCGTCACGGGCACCAACGGCAAGACCACGACGGTCGGGCTGCTCGGCGCGATCCACCGCGAGGCCGGCCTCGCCGCCGCGGTCGCTGGGAACGTCGGGGCACCGCTCTCCGGGCTCGTGGGCGAGCTCTCCGCGGATGCCGTGGTGGTGTGCGAGGCGTCGTCCTTCCAGCTCGAGGACACCATCGAGTTCGCGCCCGAGGCCGCAGTGCTGCTCAACGCCGCGCCCGACCACCTGGATCGCCACGGCAGCTTCGACGCCTACCTCGCGGCGAAGCTGCAGGTGTTCGCAAGGCAGGGCAACGACGATGTCGCGGTGGCGCCCGTCGGGCTCGGGGTCGAGGACCTCGGCGGCTGCGCGCGGCGCGTCTGCTTCGGCGCGGGCGGCGAACTGGATGACCGCGCCGGCCACCTCTGGTGGGACGGCGAGCCGCTGATCGCCCACGACGAGATCCGCCTGCGAGGCGCACACAACCGCGCCAACGCGGCCGCGGCCGCCGCGATCGCCCTCGCGCGCGGGGTCGATCCAGGCGCGGTGCGCGCGGCGCTGAGCGCGTTCGAGGGCGTCGAGCACCGCCTGGAGGAGGTGGCGACGATCGAAGGCGTCCTCTACGTCAACGACTCCAAGGCCACCAACGTCGATTCGACGCTGGTCGCGCTCGACGCCTTCGAGGAGCCGATCCACCTCATCCTCGGCGGCGGCGGCAAGGGCCAGGACTTCACGCCATTGCGCGAGCCCGTCCGGGAACGCTGCGCGGGCGTCTACCTGATCGGCACCGACGGGCCGGCGATCGGTACCGCGATCGGTGCCGGCGTCGACTGCGGCGACCTCGCGACTGCGGTTGGGCGAGCGCGGGCGGCCGCGCAGGCGGGCGAGATCGTGCTGCTGTCGCCCGCCTGCGAGAGCTACGACCAGTTCGACGACTTCGAGCACCGCGGGAGGGCCTTCAAGGAATTGGTGCGTTGACGGCGAAGGATGTCCGGACATGCCCCGGGCCGCCGCCCCCGCCGCCAAGCGACGATCCACCCAGTACCCGCTCGAGTACAACCTGCTCCTGACGGTGACCCTGTGCCTGCTCGCGGTGGGTGCGGTGATGGTCTACAGCGCATCGAGCGCCAAGACGCTGCTCCAGGGCCAGGGCGACGGGTCCGCCTACCTCGTGCGCTACCTGATCTACGGTGCGCTCGGCTTCGTGGGGCTGCACGTCCTCGCGCGCCGCGGGCTCGCGGCGCTCGCGCGCCTCGCCACGCCGCTGCTGGCGGTCTCGTTCGCGCTCCTCGTGGCCGTCAAGCTGCCCGGCGTGGGCGTGACGATCAACGGCGCCCAGCGCTGGCTCGGCGCGGGGCCGCTGCAGTTCCAGCCCTCGGAGCTGATGAAGCTCGCGCTCGTCCTGTACGCGGCGGGCGTCCTGGCGGCGAAGCCGAAGATCGTGACCAGGCCCAAGCAGCTGGTGCCGATCGGGGTCATGGTCGGCGCGGCGTGCATCCTGATCGCGTCGCAGCCGGATCTCGGGACCGCTCTGGTGATCGCCTTCACGACCTCGGCGATCCTCGTCGCCGCGGGGATGCCGGTGCGCTACCTGGGCGTCGTCTTCGGCGTCGGCTTCGTGCTGGTCGCCCTCTACGCGGTGTCGGCGCCGTACCGTCGCGCGCGGCTCACCACCTTCCTGGACCCGTGGGCCCATGCCGGGACCAGCGGCTTCCAGTCGGTGCAGGGCCAGATCGCGATCGGCTCGGGAGGGCTGTTCGGCAAGGGCCCCGGGGGATCGACGCAGAAGCTGTTCTTCCTGCCCGAGGCGCACACCGACTTCATCCTGGCCATCATCGGCGAGGAGCTCGGCGTCGCCGGCGTCATGGCCGTCCTCACGCTCTACGGGATGTTCGCCTATGCCGGGCTGCGGATCGCGCAGCGCGCGGTCGGGCGCCACGCCAAGCTGCTGGCGGCCGGCCTGACGTCGCTGGTGATGTGCCAGGCCTCGCTCAACGTCTTCGCGGTCCTGGGCCTCGCGCCGCTGACGGGCGTGCCGCTGCCCTTCATCTCCTACGGCTCGACCAACCTGATCGTGCTGCTCGCCTCGGTGGGCCTGCTGCTCAACATCGCCGCGACGCGGGGAGCCCAGTTGAAGGTCGTGACAGGATCTCGCGATCGTGAAGGTCCTCATCGCAGCCGGCGGGACGGCGGGGCACGTGGTGCCCGCACTGGTGGTCGCCGACGCGCTACGGGCTGACGGGCACGAGGTCGTCTTCGCCGGAGGCCAGCGCGCCGAGGCCGAGCTGGTCCCCGCTTCGGGCTACGAGCTGCGGACGCTGAACGTCGAGGGGATCGACCGCCGCAACCCGGTCAAGGCGGCGCGCGCCGTTGCGAAGGCCGCCGCCGCGCTGGGGACCGCCCGCAAGCTCCTGCGCTCCGAGCGCCCGGATGTGGTGATGGGCGGCGGTGGCTATGTCGCGGGACCGGTCGGCGCGGCCGCGGTGGCCGCCCGGATCCCGCTCGTGCTGACCGAGGCCGACAGCCACCTGGGGCTGACCAATCGCTCGCTGGCGCGCTTTTCGAAACGCGTTTGCCTGGCATTTCCCATCGCGGGCCGCGACGACGGGCGCTACCTGGTGACCGGCCGGCCGGTGCCGCCGCCCGTCAGCGACCGTGCCGCCGCGCGTGCGCGCTTCGGGCTCGCCGAGGACGACACCTGCGTGCTGGTCTTCGGCGGATCGCTTGGCGCACGTTCGATCAACGAGGCGGCGATCCGGGCCTTCGCGGGCGCGTCCTTCCGGGTGCTGCATGCGTCCGGCGCGCGCGACTATCCCTCGCTGCAGGAGCAGATCGGATCCCCGCCGCCGGCGAACTACGACCTGCGCGAGTACATCACGCCCTTCGGCGACGCCCTGGCCGCGTGCGCCCTGTGTGTCGCACGCGCGGGCGGCTCGATCTTCGAGATCGCGGCCTACGGGCGCCCAGCCGTCCTCATTCCCTATCCATACGCGGCGGCCGACCACCAGACCTCCAACGCGGAGTGGATGCGGCGTGCCGGGGCAGCGCTGGTGATGCCGGACGCGGAGCTGACCCCCGAGCAGCTCGCGCGCGAGGTGGGCGGCCTGCTCGGCGACCGGGTGCGCCTGAGCTCGATGGGCCGCGCGTCGGCGAAGCTCGCGCGGCCCGATGCCGCGCAGGCGATTGCCGGCGAGATCGTCGCCGCGGCTCAGCGCTGAGGACGCCAGGCAAACGTCGGGAAGGCGTCTGGGAGGATGTCCGCGTGGACATCGACGCCCACCGCGTGACGACTGAGGAGCAGCTGAGCTGGCGAGGCCGGCGCCTGCACCTCGTCGGGATGGGCGGGGCGGGCATGAGCGCCTACGCACTGGCCGCGCACGCGCTCGGCGCACACGTCACGGGCTCAGACCGTGTCTGGTCGCCCTACGCGCAGCGGCTGCTGGAGCAGACCGGCATCGAGACGCTGATCGGCCATCGCGCGGCCAACGTGCCTTCCGGCGACGACGTCGAGGTCGTGCACTCCACGGCGATCGCCGCCGACAACCCGGAACGGGCGGCGGCGCGTGAGCGCGGCCTGCCGGACCGGCCGCGCGCGGACCTGCTGGGCGAGATCGCCGCGACTCGGCGCGTGATCGCCGTCGCCGGAGCACACGGCAAGACGACGACGGCGGCGATGATCGCCGTGGCGCTGCGCGCCGCCGGGCTGGACCCGGGATGGCTCGTGGGCGGCGAGGTGCGCGACCTGGGCTCCAACGCCGGCTGGGGGACGGGGGAGTGGCTGGTCGTCGAGGGCGACGAGTCGGATCGCTCGTTCCTCGCGTTGGCGCCCGAGGTGGCGGTCATCACGAACGTCGAGCTTGACCACCATCACACCTATTCCTCGCGCGCGGAGCTCGACGACGCATTCCGGGAGTTCCTGTCCCACAGCGACCGCGCGGTGATCTGGGACCGTCCGGAGCTGCTCGCGCTGGCGGGCGGCATCGAGGTCTTCCCGTTCGATGGGGACGTGGAACTGCCGCTGCGCGTGCCGGGCGAGCACAACCGCCGCAATGCCGCGGCGGCGCTGGTGGCGTGCGAGCTCGCCGGCGCCGACCCTCGGCGCTGCCGCGACGCGTTGAGCGCCTTCACCGGCGCCAAGCGGCGGTTCGAGGAAGTTGGCACCACGGCCACCGGCGCGCGCGTGGTCGACGACTACGCGCACCATCCAACCGAGGTCGCCGCGACGCTCGCAGCCGGCCGCTCCCAGTGCCCGGCGCGGCTCGTGGCGGTGTTCCAGCCGCACCTCTTCTCGCGTACGCGCGAGCTGGCCGGGGACTTCGGCACCGCGCTGGCCGCGGCCGACCGCTCGCTGGTGCTTCCGGTCTATCCGGCGCGCGAGCGCCAGGAGGACTTCCCGGGCGTCGACGCGGGGCTGATCGCCGCCGACGCCCATCCAGGTTCCTTCGACGAGGCGGCCCAGTTGCTGGCCGGCGAGCTGCGCGATGGCGATCTGTGCCTCGTCATGGGCGCCGGCGACGTCGACACGCTCGGCAGGATGCTCGTGGAGGGCGGCGAACCCCGGTAGGGAGTGCCCGCCGCCCGCTCGACCACTGCCCGGCTTCCGCGCCCCACGCGTTCCCTGCCGGCGCTCCGCGTGCCACCGCGCATCGTGCTCGTGGCAGCCGCGGTCCTCGTCGCCGCGGCGCTCGGCTGGCTGTGGCTGCGCGACTCCTCGCTGGTCGCCGTGGAGCACGTGACGATCACCGGCGTTTCGGGCCCCGATGGCTCGCGCGTGCGCGCCGTCCTCGAGGACGCCGCCCGCGACCAGACCACGCTGCACGTCAGCAGCGCCGATCTGCGGACCGCGGTTGCCGCCTACCCGCAGGTCAAGGACGTTCGCGTCATCACACACTTCCCGCACGGCCTCGACATCGAGGTCGTCGAGCACAACCCGGTCGCGGTCATCGTCGCCGACGGGCGCCGCGTCCCGGTCTCGGCCGACGGCAGGTTCCTGCGCAGCGTGCAGGCCGGAGACGTCGCCACGGTGCAGATGACCAACGTCCCCGGCGGCGACCGGCTGACTGACCGCCGCGCGAGCCAGGCCGTCGCGATGCTCGGCGCCGCCCCCGCGGCGCTGCGCGCGAAGGTGGCCGACGTGTGGACGGGCAGCCACGGCCTCAGCGCCCGGATGCGCCAGGGGCCGCTCCTGTACTTCGGTTCCACCGACCGGCTCGCGGCGAAGTGGGCGGCGGTCGCCCGCGTCCTCGCGGACCCCGAGGCGGCCGGCGCCTTGTACTTGGACGTGCGCGTCCCGGAGCGGACCGCTGCCGGCGGGCTGGCCGCGCCGACGGCCGGCCAACCCTCTACTGGAGGTTGAGCGTCCTCAACCCCTAAGATCTCCTGCACTGGTCGAGGGTTCCCGAATCTGCAACGAACGTTGCGGACGAGGATTCCCGTTGACAGTCTGCGAATGCCGCATCTACCGTAGTTTGCGGTCCCTGCGTCGCGGGCGTCCAGAAACGCTCAACGCTAACTCGAGGGTCGGACGGAACTTTTTCTCATGGAATCTGGCAGCTACCTGGCAGTCATCAAGGTCGTCGGCATCGGCGGCGGCGGCACCAACGCGGTCAACCGCATGGTGGACGCCGGCCTGCGCGGCGTCGAATTCATCGCGGCCAACACCGATGCGCAGGCGCTGCAGATGTGCGACGCCGACATCACGCTCAACATCGGCCACGAGCTCACCAAGGGACTCGGCGCGGGCGCGAACCCGGAGGTCGGCTTCGGCGCCGCGGCTGAGTCGCGCGACGACATCAAGGAGGCGCTCAAGGGCGCCGACATGGTCTTCGTGACCGCCGGCGAGGGCGGCGGCACCGGCACCGGCGCCGCGCCGGTCATGGCCGAGATCGCCAAGAACGAGATCGGCGCGCTCACCGTGGGCGTCGTCACGCGCCCGTTCGAGTTCGAGGGCACGCAGCGCGCGCGTCAGGCCGAGGAGGGCATCCAGCGCCTCCGCGAGGTCGTCGACACGCTGATCGTGATCCCGAACGAGAAGCTGCTTTCGATCGTCGAGCGCCGGACCACGATCCTCGAGGCCTTCCGCGAGGCCGACAACGTCCTGCGCCAGGGCGTGCAGGGCATCACCGACCTGATCACGATCCCCGG
>JAWVFZ010000497.1:0-7774 GCA_033855555.1 Solirubrobacteraceae bacterium | reverse complement strand
GCCCGGCGCGCCGTCGTTGCGGGTCGTTTTGCGCGCGTCCGACGCCTTCAGAACTGGGCGCGGATGCCGGGAGTACCGTTTGGCCCGGTGTCGTGCGATCCCACGAGAGCGCCGCGCCCACGGCGCGCCGGCGCCCCAGCCGCCGCGCGACGCCGATGAGCTTCGGAGTCGCAATCGTGCTGCTCGGTGGCGTCCAGGCCGCGATCGTCGCGCTTCCGGGCGCCGGCTGGCCGCTGATCGGCTGGCGCCCGCGCGGGCGCGCCTGGGCGTTCGTAGCGCCCGCGTCGATCGTGGTGGTGGTCGCTGCGATCGCCTGGGTGCCGGACGTCGCACAGGCCCTGACATGGGTCGCGTTCGTGGCCGTCCCGCTGCTCGCGGCCGCGGCGCTGGGCTGGGCCATCCGCGGCGCCCGGCCGGCCTGGGCCGTTGCGGCGGCGGTGCTGTTCATCGTGGCCTGGGTCCAGCAGGGAAGCCTCATCGGAGACGGCGCGGCGCTGGTGCTCACCGCGCTGAGCTGCGTCACGCTCGGCCGCCTGATCGCCGCGCTGGCTCCGACCGTGCTGATCAAGGCCGGCCTGATCGTCACGGCGATCGTCGACACCACGCTGATCGTCTCCCAACAGCTCCAGGGTCCGAACGCCGTGCTGAACGCCGCAGCCCCGGGCCCGCACCTGCCCCAGCTGCAGCTCGCCGCGCTGGGCCCCGCGCAGATGGGCTACGGCGACCTGTTCGTCGCCGGGCTGCTGGGCGCGGCGCTCGCGGCCGAGGGGCGCCGGACCGGGGCCGCCGCGCTTGTGACGTTCGTGTTCGCCAGCGCGATCGACCTGCTGTTCCTGGTGACCGACGAGCTGCCCGCGACCGTGCCGGTCGCGGCGGCGCTCGTCACCGTCGAGCTGTGGGCCCTGCGCCGCCGGAGGCAGCGCGCTAGCGCCGCCCGTGCTTGAGGGCGATGCCCTCGAGCACGTGGGCGACCTTCTCGCACGCGTCCACGCTGGCCTCCAAGGCCGCGAACACGTCCTTCCAGCGGATCACGACCATCGGGTCGATCCCGCCGGCGAAGAGCGAGGCGACCGCGTCGCGGCTCAGGCGGTCGCCTTCGTTCTCGAGGCGGTGGATCTCCACGAGGTGCGGCGCGAGATCGGCGCCCGTGCGCAGGCAGCGCAGCGCCTGGGCGACCTGCTCACCGGCGCCGACGAGCACCTCACCCAGTGCGGGCGCCTGCTCCATCGATGCCTCGATGCCATAGATCCCGAGGGTGTCGGCCGTCTCTTCCGCGAAGTCGACGATGTCGTCGAGGGCCGTGGCGAGGGCGTGGCCGTCGCTGGTGTCGAACGGCTGGCGGCCGCGCCCGCCGCCGTTGAGGCGGTGGATGAGGTCGTGGGTGATGCGATCGCCCTCCTGTTCGCACAGGAGTAGTTCGCGGGCCAGCTCGGCGCGCTCGGGCCAATAGGCGAGTAGGTCGCGCAGGAGCAGCGTCGAGCGCTGCACATTGCGGCCGGCCTCCTCGACAAGGTCGAGCGTCGTGGTGTCCCGGGGGCGGGGGAGAAAGCCCATCGTCCCCAGCCTAGGACGCCAGGATGGCGATCGACGGAGCGTTCACGGTTCTTTCACGACTGCTTCACAGCCGGGTAACCGGCTGGGCCGTGCCCTCGGACAAGCTGAACTCCGCGATGGAGGCTGCTCGGCTTGAACCCGATGTGCTGGAGGTCGGCGACCTGGAGATCCGGCCGTCGGACGGGCTTTGCCTCGCGGCCGGGCGCGCGCTGACCCTCTCGGTCCGCGAGTTCCAGCTCCTGGTCGCCCTCGCCCGCCGCGCTCACGGGATCGTCTCGCGGCCGGACCTCTACTCGACGGTGTGGGGCGGTCAGCTTCGCGACGGCGACCGCTCCATCGACGTCTACGTGCACAAGCTCCGCGTGAAGCTCGAGACGGCCCTGCCTGGCCACAGCTTCATCCATACGCACGTGGGCTTCGGGTATCGGCTCGATCAGGAGCCGCTTTCACATCCTTTTCACAACCCGGATACAGCGGCGTAACAGGGTTCGAGTCGCGCCATGCGACCGTCGAGCCCCATGAGAATGAATATCGAGGAAACAGTGAAGACGCGACTGCTCCTGGCCGCCTCCCTCGGCGCGCTCGCACTCGGCGCGACCGCCTGCGGCAGCAGCAGCAACAACAGCAGCACCGCATCCAGCGGCAGCTCGTCCTCCGGCACCGTCAACGGCGCTGGATCCACCTTCGCCGCCCCCGTCTACCAGCAGTGGGGCTCGACGCTGAAGGACAAGGGCGTCACGCTGAACTACCAGGCAGTCGGCTCGGGCGCCGGCGTTGCGGCGCTCGCTCAGGGCACAGCCGACTTCGCCGGCAGCGACCCGGCGCTCGCCGCTGCCGACCGCAAGGCCCTCAGCAAGGGCCCGGCGATCCAGATCCCGATGTTCTTCGGTGCGATCACGGTCAGCTACAACGTCAACGGGCTCCAGAAGGGCCTGAAGCTCGACGGCGCGACCATCGCCGACATCTTCCTCGGCAAGATCACGAGCTGGGACGACCCGGCGATCGCCAAGCTCAACAGCGGCGTCAAGCTGCCGGGCACGAAGATCACCGTCGTCCACCGCTCCGACGAGTCGGGCACGACGAAGGGCTTCACCACGTTCCTCGCCGCCTACAGCAGCGAGTGGAAGTCCAAGGTCGGCGTCGACAAGACCGTGAAGTGGCCGACGGGCACCGGCGCCAAGGGCAACGACGGCGTCGCGGCCTCCGTCAAGCAGACCGACGGAGCCGTCGGCTACGTCGAGGAGGCCTACGCCCTGCAGAACAAGTTCACGACCGCCGACGTGAAGAACAAGGCGGGCCAGTTCGTGGAGCCCACGCTGGCTTCGACGTCCGCGGCCGGCGACGGCCTCAAGATCCCCGCGGATCTCGGGGTCAGCACGATCGACGCGCCCAACGCGGCGGCCTACCCGATCACCTCGCAGACCTTCGTCGACCTCTACAAGGACGTCTGCAAGGCCGGGATGAAGCAGACCGACGCCAACGCGCTCGGCACGTTCCTGAACTACGGGCTCGGCGAGGGCCAGGCCAGCCTCAACCAGCTGTTCTACGCGAAGCTGCCCGCGGCGCTCCTGGCGAAGTCCAAGGCCGCTGCGCAGAGCGTGACCTGCAACGGGAGCCCGCTCTCCGGCGCCTAATCCGTGGCAGCAGATGCGACACCCGTGAACGCCCGCGGCCGCTCCTTTTTGGAGCGGCCGCTGCGCGCACGGTTGCCGGACCTCTGGATGCGCTGGATCCTGACCGCGCTTGCGGCCGGGATCCTCGTGCTGATCGGGTACTTCTTCGTGCGCCTGATCGTCGAGGCCCAGCCGGCGCTGTCGAAGTTCGGCGTGTTCGGCTTCACGTTCGACAACAACTGGGACGTCTCGCGGAGCATCTACGGCGCGCTCCCGCTGGTCGTCGGGACGCTGATCACCGCTGCGATCGCCCTGCTCATCGGCGTGCCGATTGCGGTCGCGACCGCCGTCTTCCTCACCGAGCTGTGCCCCCGGGGCGCGCGGTCGCTGCTCACGATCCTGCTCGAGCTGCTGGCCGCCGTTCCCTCCGTGGTCTACGGGTTGTGGGGAGTCTTCGTGCTGATCCCGAAGCTCAAGCCCGCCGAGGCCTGGTTCGGCCGCACGTTCGACTTCGTGCCGTTCGTCGGCCCCGACGTCGCCGGCCCCAACTACTTCATCGCCGGGCTGATCCTGGCGATCATGATCCTGCCGATCGTGTCGGCGATCTCGCGCGAGGTGATCGCGACCGTGCCCGAGGCGCAGAAGGAGGCCGCGCTCGCGCTCGGCGCGACGCGCTGGGAGATGATCCGCATGGCCGTCCTGCCGTACTCGCGCGCGGGGATCACCGGCGCCGCGATGCTCGGCCTCGGCCGCGCGATCGGCGAGACGATCGCGGTCACGCTCGTCATCGGCAACGCGCCCCAGATCGGCCACACGATCTTCTCGCAGGGCTACACGCTGGCGGCGGTGATCGCCAACGAGTTCGGCGAGGCCGCCAACAACCAGCTGCATCGCGCGTCCCTGATCGCGGCCGGGCTCGTCCTCTTCGTCCTCACCCTGCTCGTCAACATCATCGCCCGCGCGATCGTCGCGCGATCCGGGCGGATCAAGACGGTGGGGGCCCGATGACCTCGCGGCCGTCGCACGGTGCTGGGGTCAGACCGTGAGCGCCACGATCGGGGTCCTTCCGCCCGTCAGCGCCCGGCGCCGGCGCACGGATCGCGTCGCCCGCGCGCTTCTCGGCCTCGCGACGGTCGTCGCGCTGGTCCCGCTCGTGCTCGTCGTCTACTACCTGCTCAAGCGTGGGCTCGGCGCGATCAGCTGGCACTTCTTCTCCACCGACCCCACGGGTGCGTTCATCGGCGACCCCGGCGGGATCAAGTCCGCCCTGCTCGGCACGGTCGAGATCGTCGGACTGGCCACGCTGATCGCCGTCCCGATCGGGATCGGCGTCGCGCTCTACCTCGTCGAGTACGGCCGCGACGGCCGCTTCGCGGCGACCGTGCGCTACTTCGTGGACGTGATGACCGGCGTGCCGTCGATCGTCTTCGGCCTCTTCGTCTACATCACGCTGGTGATCGGCGGCTTCGTGACCGACGGCTACGCGGCGTGGAAGGGCGCCGTCGCGCTCGCGCTGCTGATGCTGCCGGTCGTGACGCGCTCGGCGGAGGTCGTCCTGCAGCTCGTGCCCGACGCGCTGCGCGAGGCCGCGCTTGCGCTCGGCGCCCCGCGCTGGCGCGTCGTCACGCGCGTCGTCCTGCCGACGGCGGCGCCGGGCCTCGTCACCGGTTCGCTGCTGGCCGTCGCCCGCGCGGCCGGCGAGACCGCCCCGCTGCTGTTCACGTCTGCGATCGTTCTCGGCACGAACTTCAGCCTCGGGCAGCGCACGAACAGCATGCCGATCCAGATCTTCAACGATGTCGGCCAGGCACAGGACCGCCTGGTCGAGCGCGCCTGGGGAACGGCGCTGACCCTCGTGGCGATGATCCTCCTGCTCAACCTCGTCGCCCGCCTCATCGCCCGAAGGAGCCGGCTCTCGTGAGCACCGACATGACGACGCCCGACAAGACAACCCCCTCCACCTCCGACAGCGCCCCCGCGGGCGCCCCGATGGCGCGCATGCCGGGCCGCCCGGGAGCGGCCACCGCCAAGGCGATGGCGCTGCGCGACGTCCACGCCTTCTATGGCGACACCCATGCCGTGCGGGGCGTGTCGCTCGACTACGCCGCCAACCGCGTGACCGCGATGATCGGCCCGTCCGGTTGCGGCAAGTCAACGCTGCTTCGCTGCATCAACCGCATGCACGAGGAGATCCCGGGCGCCTACACGAAGGGCACGATCGAGCTCGACGGGATCGACCTCTACGGCAAGGCCGTCGACACGACGGCCGTCCGCCGCGTGATCGGCATGGTCTTCCAGAAGCCCAACCCGTTCCCGACGATGTCGATCTTCGACAACGTCGCCGCCGGCCTGCGGCTCACCGGCCGTAAGGGATCCGACCTGAAGGAGCGCGTCGAGCGCTCGCTGCACGGCGCCGGTCTCTGGGACGAGGTCAAGGATCGCCTGGGCAAGCCCGGCGTCAGCCTCTCCGGCGGCCAGCAGCAGCGGCTCTGCATCGCGCGCGCGATCGCGGTCGAGCCCGAGGTGATCCTCATGGACGAGCCGTGCAGCGCGCTGGACCCGATCGCGACGCTGAAGGTCGAGGAGCTGATCGCCGACCTCAAGGAGCGCTACACGATCGTCATCGTCACGCACAACATGCAGCAGGCCGCGCGGGTCGCCGACACGACCGCGTTCATGCTCAACGGCGAGATGGTCGAGCACGGCGCGACCAGCGTCATCTTCACGAACCCCACCGACCCCCGCACCGAGCAGTACGTGACGGGCAAGTTCGGATGATCGGGTGACGCGAGAGACCTTCCAGGAGCGGATGTCCCAGCTCGAGGCCGCGGCGCTGGGCGGGCTTGACATCGTCGTCGAGCAGCTCGACCGCACGCTCGAGGCGCTCGAGCACGTGGATGTAGAGCTGGCGGCGCTCGTGGTCAACGACGACGATCGCGTCGACGGCCGCTACCTCGAGGTCCACCAGGGCGTCCTGTCGCTCCTGGCGCTGCAGGCGCCGGTGGCCGGCGACCTACGGCTCGTCGCCGCCCTGCTGCACGTCATCAAGCACGTCGAGCGGATGGGCGATCAGTGCGTGAACATCGCCAAGCTGATCCCGCTGTCGGGCAACGAGCCGCCGGTCCGCGCCGAGGTCCTGAGCCGCATCATGGAGATGGGCCGCTGTGCGCGCGCCGAGGTCCTGCAGGCGAAGCGCTGCTTTGCCGATCGCGACGTCGCGATGGCCGAGGACCTCGTCCGCGCCGACCGCGACGTCAACCGCATCAACCGCGAGCTCTTCCGGATCGCCGTCGAGGTCGGCGACGACATCGACACGCGCGAGTGGGCGATGCACATGACGCTCGTCGGCCGCGCGCTGGAGCGCATCGGCGACAACGCGGTCGACATCGGCGAGCAGACCGCGTTCGTCGTGACCGGGCTGTTCCGCGAGTTCAGCGACTCGTCGCACCCGGTCTCGCGCTGACCTAGCCTCCCAACTGTGGCCTTCGCGCTCACGGCATTGGGGGCCGCACTCGCGGTCGCACTCGAGTTGCTCGAGGCGCTGGCGATCGTGCTCGCCGTGGCGGTGACCCGCCGCGCGTCCTCGGCGTTCGCCGGTGCCGCGGCGGCGGTCCTGGTGTGCGTCGGGGTCGGCGTGCTGCTGGGCCCGCCGCTTGCCGACAAGGTGGCGATCCAGCCGCTGCGCCTGATCGTCGGCATCGCGCTGCTGCTGTTCGGCATGGAGTGGCTGCGCAAGGGCGTGCTGCGCCTATCCGGTCGCCGGGCCCGCTCTTCCTCGTACGAGGAGTTCGAGGAGGAGCGCGAAGCGCTCGAGCGCGAGGAGCCGGTCGGGGAGGGGTTCGACTGGCCGGGGGCCACCGTCGCGTTCAAGGGCGTGCTGCTCGAGGGCGTCGAGGTCATCCTGATCGTCGCCGCGCTGGCGGCGCAGCCCTCGCGGCGAACCGCGGCCTACGTCGGCGCCTCCGTCGCGGCCGTCGCGGTGGTGGCGCTCGGCGCTTTCGTGCACCGGCCGCTGCGCGGGCTGCCCGAGACCGAGCTCAAGTACGTGGTCGGCCTGATGCTCACCACGTTCGGGACGTTCTTCTGCGCCGAGGGGCTTGGCTACGAGTGGCCGCTGGGCGACGCCGCGCTGCTGGTCGTGCTCGGCGTGTGGCTGGCCTGGTCGCAGGCGCTGGTGCGGGTGGTGGCGCGGTGAAGAAGCTCGTTTTCGGCGAAACCTGGGTGCTGCCGATCGGGATCGGGGTCGCCGTGGGTGCCGCTGCGCTGCTCGGCGGGTCGGGCTTCGTGTTGCTCATCCTGCTTGGCGGTGTACTTGGGGTATGCGTATGGCCCCGAAATCCCCGCAAAGACGGTGTGAACAAGTTGTGACCAGGCGGCGAACGCGGGGTTCGATGTCGGCTACGTCCGATACGCTGCCCCCGCGATGAGCGAAGGCCTTCAAGGCGCGCCGGGGCTCCGGATCGCCGTCATCGACACCGACTCGGGGTTCCTCCAGGTGTTCGGCAAGCGCCTCGAGCGAGTGGGCTGGGAGCACCGCGTGCTCGCCTCGGCCGTGCCGCCCGAGACGCTCGTGGCCATGCGCCTCGGCGCGCTGGTCATCGACCTCT
>JAWVFZ010000496.1:0-6574 GCA_033855555.1 Solirubrobacteraceae bacterium | reverse complement strand
GCGACCCGCACGGGAGCGAGCCCGGCCCCGGTCTCCTGACGATCCAGCCGGAAGAGGTCATCGCAGTCCTCGAACAGCTTCCCGGGAGGGAACCATGTCCACGATCGCCGTCGCGACCATCGACGTCCTAGACCCTGTGGCCGGCACCGTGAAGGTCAACGCGGTCTGGGGAGGAGCACCCGGAGGAGCCGCCCAACCCCGTCGCTCGAGCGGCAGCGGGTTCGGCTACGGACCGGAGTTGCTGGACGAGCTCACGACGGTGAAAGTCGTGCACGTCGAGCCGGGGGTGTCGCCGCGCTCGCGCGCCGAAGCCGCTCCTCGACCTCAGGCGGATTGACCTCGCGCTCGGCGAGGACCCAGCGTGCGCCCGCCACCGCCGGAACGACCGCGCAGTTGCCCGCCCGCGAGCGCAGCGCGCGCATCGTCTGGATTGCCGCCACCCGCCATGGACGGCGCAGCCACGCCGTCCACAGGGCATTGCGCACCACTGTCCGCTCACGGCCGAGCTTCATCGGGCCGGTCCGCGCTGCCGGCCGGTGATGGAGCACTGCGTCCGGTTCGTAGACGAGGTCGTGGCCGGCGCTGAGAAATCGCATCGCCAGCAGATCCTCTTCCCCGCCGAATCCGAGCCGCTCGTGGTACCCGCCGACGCTGAGGAAGGCCTCGCGCCGCACGACCAGCGCGGTCGCGAGGAACCCGACGACCGTCCCGTCGCGCTCGTGGGCGGCCGACACCGGGTCGAGCCGCGCACGGGGCTCGACGAGCACGCGTCCGACGACGCCACCGAGCTCGGGGCTGCGCGAGAGCCGGCCGGCCGCGATGGCCAGCGCGCCGGGCTGCCACCAGGCATCGTCGTCGCAGAACGCCACGAACTCCGTCTGCGCGCAGCGCACTCCGAGGTTGCGGGCCGCGGGACCGAGGTCGCGATCGCTGCGCAGGACTCGTACGTCCGGCGCGGCGGCGAGCGGTGTCGGCACCGGCGCCGCGCCGGCGTTGTCGATCACGATCAGCGGGTTGCCGGGCGACCCGGCGCGGATGCGCGGCAACAATGCGCTCAACTGCGCCCAGCGGTCGCGCGTGACGACGACCAGCGTGATGGACGTGCCCGTCGCGGCTGCTCGACCGCCCTCGTTCATGGCCGGAGCCGTAGGCCGCCTACGGGGCGGCCGCAAGATCGGGCGTCACGACGCGAACCCGTTTGCCGACAGCTCGACGATCACGCCCTCGTCCGGGGCGAGCTCGAGCGTCTCGAGGTCGACGTGGGCGCCCGTCGGGGCATCGGGGCGCGTGGACAGTCGCAGGATGCCGTGGCCGGCTGCCCCGACGGTGCGCGGCTCGGCGGCGAAGTTCAGCGCGACCGCGATCGTGTCGCCGCGGACGTAGGCGAACACGTCGGGGCCCGCGTCGAGCGACCGGTAGGCGCCGGTCAGCAGCGCGGGGGTGGCGCGGCGCAGGGCGAGCAGGGCTCGATGTAGCGAAAGCATCGAGTCGGGGTCGCCTGCCTGCACCGAGGCCGCGATCCGCTCGGCGTCTGGCGTGATCGGCAGCCAGGGCTCGCCCGTCGTGAAGCCGGCGCCCGGTCCCGCCTTCGATGGGGGCTCCCACGGCATCGGCGCGCGCTCCGGATCGCGTCCGTCGACGTCCACGATGCGCTCGGGCGGCACCTCGACATCGGTCATGCCGAGCTCGTCGCCCTGGTAGAGGAACGGCGTGCCCCGTAGGGTCAGCAGCAGCATCGCGGCCACCCGCGCCGGCCCGGGGCCGTAGCGGCTGGCGATACGCGGGTGGTCGTGGTTGCCCAGGCACCAGGCCGGCCAAGCGCCCGGCCCGACGAGCAACTCGAACTCGTCGACGGTCGCGCGGAACGTCCGCGCCGACCACGGCAGGTTGAGGAAGACGAAGTTGTGGACGAGGTTCAGCTCGTTCCCAGGCGCCAGGTACTCGGCGAGCACGCGCTGATCGAGCACGTAGACCTCGCCGACCGCCATGCGGTCGCCGTCGTAGTCGTCGAGGACCTCGCGGATGGCGCGCAGCCGCGGGTGGCCGCTGGGCCAGTTCTCGTCGTGAGGCAGGTCAGGCTCGTTGTCTCCGAACTCCGGGTCCTTGCCGAGCCTGTGCGCGACGTCGATGCGGAAGCCGTCGACCCCGCGGTCCAGCCAGAAGCGCAGGACGCCGTGCATCGCCTCCGCAACGGCGGGCTCGTCCCAGTTGAGGTCGGGCTGCTCGGGCAGGAACGAGTGCAGCCAGTATTGGCCCGTGCGCGCGTCGAGCGTCCATGCCGGCGTGGGGTGCAGGCGCCCGAAGGCCGACATCCAGTTGTTCGGCGGCCCGCCGCCCGGCCGTGGGTCGCGCCAGACGTACCACGAGCGCTGCGGGTCGTCCCGGCTCGAGCGCGACGCCAAAAACCAGGCATGGCGGTCGGAGGTGTGGTTGGGCACCCAGTCGACGATCACGCGCAGGCCGCGCGCGTGGGCCCCTGCGATCAGCGCGTCGGCGTCGGCGAGAGTCCCGAAGGCGGGGTCGACGTCGGTGTGATCGCTGATGTCGTAGCCGAAGTCGGCCATCGGCGATCGGTAGAAGGGCGACAGCCAGAACGCATCGACGCCGAGGTCGACGAGATGGTCGAGGCGCGCGGCGATGCCGGGGAGGTCGCCGACACCGTCGCCGTCGCTGTCCGAAAACGAGCGCGGGTAGATCTGGTAGACGACCGCCGAACGCCACCAGGGAGTCGGCTCGGGGACCATGTCCCGGGCAGGCTAAACGCCGGGGCTACTGCGAGACCGGGAAGCCGAGGTTGACGCCGCGGTGCGACGGGTCAGGCCAGCGCGTCGTGACCACCTTCGCGCGCGTGTAGAAGCGCACGCCCTCGGGGCCGTGGACGTGCATGTCGCCGAACAGCGAGGCCTTCCAGCCACCGAACGAGTGGTAGGCCATGGGCACGGGGATCGCCACGTTGACTCCGACCATGCCGGCCGTCACGTCGAGCTCGAACGCGCGCGCCGCGCCGCCGTCGTTGGTGAAGATCGCGGCGCCGTTGCCGTACGGGTTGTCGTTCACGAGCGCAAGCGCCTCCGGGTAGCTGGCGGCGCGCACGACCACGAGCACCGGGCCGAAGATCTCCTCGTCGTAGATCCGCATGCCGGGCTTGACGTGATCGAACAGCGTCGGGCCCAGGAAGTGGCCGTTCTCGCGGCCCTCGACGACGAGATCGCGGCCGTCGGTGACCAGCGCGGCGCCCTCGGCGACGCCCGACGCGACGAAGTCCGCGACCCGCTCGCGGTGGCGCGCGCTGACCAGCGGGCCCATGTCCGAGGCGGGATCGTGGCCATCGCCGACGCGCAGCGCCGCGATGCGCTCGCCCACCTTCGCCAGCAGCGGCTCCGCGGAGTCGCCGACGGCGACGGCGACCGAGACGGCCATGCAGCGCTGGCCGGCGGATCCGTAGCCGGCCGAGACGAGGCCGTCGGCGGCGAGGTCGAGGTCGGCGTCGGGAAGCACGACGGCATGATTCTTCGCCCCGCCCAGCGCCTGCACGCGCTTGCCGGTCGCGCTCGCGCGCTCGTGGACGTAGCGCGCGATCGGCGTCGATCCGACGAACGACACGGCGGCGACGCGGGGGTGGTCCAGGAGCGCGTCGACAGCCTCTTTGTCGCCGTGCACGACGTTGAAGGCGCCGTCGGGCAAGCCGGCCTGCGCCCACAGCGCGGCGACCAGCAGCGAGGCGGACGGGTCCTGCTCGGACGGCTTGAGCACGAAGGTGTTGCCGCAGGCGATCGCCACGGGGTGCATCCACATGGGCACCATCACCGGGAAGTTGAACGGCGTGATGCCGGCAACGACGCCGAGCGGCTGGCGCAGCGAGTGCGAGTCCACGCCGCTGGAGACGCCGGACGACATCTGGCCCTTGAGGATCTCCCCGATCCCGCAGGCAAACTCGACGACCTCGAGGCCGCGCTGGACCTCGCCGAGCGCGTCGGACAGCACCTTGCCGTGCTCGCGGGTGACGATGGCGGCGAGTTCGTCGCGGTGGGCGTGGACCAGCTCGCGAAACGCGAACAGCACGTTGGTGCGGGCGCTGATCGACCGCGCTCCCCAGTCCTCGGCGGCGGCAGCCGCAGCTTGTACGGCGGCGTCGACAACCGCGGCGGTGGCGAACGGGACACGCGCGACCACCTCGCCCGTCGCGGATTCCGTGATCTCGCCGAAGCGCTCGCTCGGCGCTTCGTGGGCGCGACCGCCGATCCAGTGGTGCAGGGTCGAGGTCTGTGTCGGGGTGCTCATGCTTCCAAGAGTACGAGCCAGCCCGAGTCGCTCAGGCCGCGACGACCGACCGCAGCGCCTGGGCGCGCTCCAGCCAGGGCTTGGCGCCCAGCGCGTCGAACGCGGACGCGGCCTCCTCGCTCAGCACCTGTGCCTCGGCGGCTCCGTCCGGAGTGCCGCTCAACAGCTCGGCATGCTCGATCTGAGCTCGGGCGAGCGCGAACGGCGTGGCCATCTCGCGGAAGAGCGCGATCGCGCGCCGGAACGACTGGTCGGCCGCGCTGCCGTTGCCGCGGTGGGCCGCGAGGCGGCCGCGGGCGCGCTCCGCCTCGGCGTCGAGCATCGGGATGAGCTGCGCCGGCTGGAGCGCGTCGACGCGCTCGATCAGCTCCTCGGCCCCGGCCGGCTCCCCGGCCGCGAACGCCGTCTGGACGGCCTCGGCAAAGAGCAGCGGCATGTGGGATAGGCCGGTTGGGAGCACGGCCAGGGCGGCCTCCCGGGCGTCGGCGAGCGCCTCCTGCGGATGACCGGTCTCGCGGACGATCAGCGCGCGGGCGGCGGTCGCCATCGTCCTGTGTCCCACGTCCATCTCGCTGACCGTGCTGAAATCGTCGAGCAGCGCGCGGAGCCCCGCCACGTCTCCGCGCGCGGCGAGAACGTGTGGCGCGAACGGCGTGCACCACGTGCTCCACAGGTCCTGGGCCTGATCGCGCAGCGCGGTCACGCGCGCCAGGGCCTCGTCCCAGCGCCCGAGGAACAGGAGCGCCACGGCGCCTTGTGAGAGCAGCATCCGCTCGCCCTGGCGGTCGCCGCGCCGGCGGGCGAGCGCCAGCCCGCGCTCGAGCATCGCCTCGGCCTCGGTGAAGCGGGCCGCGCCCATGAGCGACTCGGCGAGGTTGTAGTAGCCGCGCATCGCCTCGGCGGCCAGATCCTGCTCGAGCGCGACCTCGATCGCGTGAGTGAGCAGCGCCGTTGACTCGGCCGGACGGCCTGCCTCGGCCAGCGCATTGCCCTTGGTGACGAGCGCGCTGGCAAGGATCGGCCCGAGCCGCCGGCCGTCTGCGATGCGCAGGGCGGTGTCGGCCAGGCTGAGCGCTTCGCGTTGGTCGCCCCTGGCCGCGGCCACCCTCGCCTGACGCGCGGCGAGCTCGGCCACCGCGTCGTCGTCGCTGCCGTCGTCGAGGGCCGCATACGCGCGCGTCAGCCGCTCGGCGGCGGCGTCGACGTGTCCTTCCTCGAACTGGACGTCCCCGGCCAGGCCTTCGACGCGGGCTGCCTCGCGCGGCAGGCCGCCTTCGCGCAGCAGCTCCGCCGCCGTGGTCAACAGGGCCAGGGCATCGCTGAGCTCGCCGCTCAGCCGGGCGGCCGTGCCGGCTTCGCGCAGCAGCTGCCCGCGCACCGCCGGCTCCTCGGCGAGCTCGGCGGCGCGCTCGAAATGCCGGCGCGCCTCGGGGCCCAGCGCCAGCGAGATCGCCCGCCGGCCCGCCGCGGCGAGCGTCTGGCACGCCGAGGCGCGGATGGCGTGCGCATCGGTCGCATCGGGGTCGGCTGCGACGGCGCTGAGGTAGTGGCCCGCCAGCACCTCGGCGATCTCGGCCGCCTCGTCGCCCCAGGCCTCCTCGAGGTGGCGCGCGACCGCCAGGTGGCGCGCCTTGCGGTCGCGCCGCGAGAGCGTGCCCAGCGCGACCGTCCGTAGGAGCGCCTGGAGGAACGCGTACTGGCCGCGCTCGCCGGAGCGGGGATCCTCGACGTGCGCGAGCACCTGCTTGGCCACCAGGCCGTCGAGCAGCCGCTGCACCTCGGCGGCGGACCGGGCGGCGATCGCGGCCAGCGTCGCCGGGCTGAAGGACTGGCCGATGACCGCAGCGTCCTGCAGCAGCGTGCGCTCGGCAGCCTCGAGGTTGTCCAGGCGCGCGGCCACGAGCGCTTGCAGCGTCTCGGGAACCTCGAGATCCGAAACGTCGCCGGTGATCACGTAGCGAGCGCCCTGCTGGGCGACGAGCCCGCGGTCGAGCAGCATGCGCACCGTCTCGACCGCGTACAGCGGAACGCCCTCGGCGCGCCGGCGGATCTGCACGGCCAGCTCCTCGGGCAGGCCGGGAACGAGGCCGCCGAGCAGCTCGGCCATCGCGTCGTCGCCCAGCGGCGCGAGCGTGATCGTCGGTCCCCACGCCGGCCGGACGGCGAGCAGCTCCGGTCGCCCCAGCGCCAGGATGAAGATCGGGAAGTCGGCGGACCACTCGAGCAGGTAGTCGATGAAGTCCAGCAGCCCGCTGTCGGCCCACTGGAGGTCCTCGAACACCAGGACGACCGG
>JAWVFZ010000495.1:0-17384 GCA_033855555.1 Solirubrobacteraceae bacterium | reverse complement strand
CGCGGCGCTACCGCGACATGGTGAGCGAGTACATCATCTGGAACGAGCCCAACCAGCCAGGCTGGCTGCAACCGCAGTTCACGTGCCGCGCGCGGCGCTGCGCTCCCGAGTCCCCGCACATCTACCGGCGGCTGTTCGCGGCCGGCGCCGGCGCGATCCGTGCGGTCGACCCCGGCGCCCGGGTGCTGGCGGGCGCGCTCGCGCCACGGGCAAGCGGTGACCCGCACAGCCGCAACAGCGCGATGCGCCCGCTGACGTTCCTGCGTGCGTTCGGCTGCGTGAGCGACCGCTACCGGCCGGTCCGCGCCGGCCCTTGCCGGGGCTTCCAGCCCGCGCTGGTCGACGGCATCTCCTACCACCCCCACGGCGTGCTGCGCTCGCCCTCCGAGGCCAATCCCCAGCGCGACGAGGCGGCGATCGCCGATCTCGGGCGCCTCGAGACGGTCATCGACCGGGTCCGGGCCCACCGCGGTCTGCGCTGCACCTGCAGCGGGCCGGTGCCGCTGCACCTGACCGAGTTCGGCTACCAGACCAATCCGCCCGACCCCTACCAGGGCGTCGCGCCCGCGGTCCAGGCACGCTGGCTGCAGGAGGCCGCCTACCGCGCCTGGCGCGATCCACGCATCAAGACGCTCGTGCAGTACGAGTGGCGCGACGACCCGCTGCAGGTCAACGGCCCCGGCGCGCGTGCCTATTCGGGCTGGCAGTCGGGCCTGCTGTTCGCCGACTCGCGGCCGAAGCCCGCGCTCGCCGCGTTCCCCAACCCCTTCTGGGTCCAGGCGCGCCCGGGCCATGCGACGGCAACCATCTGGGGCCAGGTCCGCCCCGGCGATAGCCACTACGTGCGGGTGGAGCGGCGTCTGCCCGGGCGTCCCTGGCGTTCGCTCGAGACGCTGCTGACCGACGCCTACGGGACGTTCAGCGAACAGCTGGTGCTGCCTCCCGTCGCCGACCTGCGCTTCTCCTACGACGTCCAGCCCGTCGGGATGGGTCGCCTGCGCACGGTCCAGTCGCAGACCCTGACCGTGCGCCGCAAGGTCGGCGTGCTGCCGGCGAGATGATCTAGGCGGCGAGCTTCTCGCGCACGAGCCGCGGCACGCTCGCTGCGTCCATCGGCTTGGAGACGAAGGCGTCGGCGCCCAGCTCGAGCGCCTGGGTCTCGGTCTCCTCGGCCTTGGAGGTCGTCAGCACGACGATCTTCGCGTTCGGGATGAGATCGCGCAGCCGTGGAAGCGCCTCGAGCCCGTTCAGCCCAGGCATGTTCAGGTCCAGCAGGACGATCGAGGGATCGGTGCCGGCCGCGGCAGCAAGACACTCGTGCCCGTTGCTGCCCTCCCCGACGATCGTGGCGCCGGCTTCAGCCAGGACCAGGCGCAGCAGCATCCTGTACTCCGGCGAGTCGTCGCAGATGTAGACGCGGCAATCGGGCATGAACACATCCTCGTCCATCGGGGACGTTTGCAACATCCCCAAAAGTGGTGGAACTTCGCTACTCGTAGACGACTAGGTCCGGCCGTGGCTGCATCCGCATCACGTCGGCGGGCTTCATGAGGTTCGTGTCCTCGTGGTAGAAGAGCTTGTAGCCGTCGGCGAACGGCCTGCCGCGGGTCTGGGCGGTGAACGCGGCGTACTTGGAGAGCTTGTTCGGGCGGTCGCCGAACCCGTCGACGTTGAACGTCATCGCCAGCCCCGGGCGTGCGAGCACGCGCTCCTTGCCCTGGATCATGCCGTCGGTGAACTGGTGCACCAGGAAGAGCTTCTCCGGCAGATGGCCGGCCCGCACGATGCCCGCCACGTAGTCGCTCACCTGGTTGACCTCCTCGGCCGTGACCGAACCGATCTGCGTGCCGGGCACGACGCCGGGCGTGTGCCACTCGGGATCGAGCGCGATGCCGACGTCGGGCTGCCCGAGCCACGGAGCGAGCCGCTGTGCCTCGGAGAGGAAATCCGCGTGGCCGGGCTGGATATCGAGCACGAGCAGCGCCTTGAGCCTGCGGGCGGCGTGCAGGTAGCGGTTGATGACCTGCGCGGTCTGCTGGGTCCGGTAGAGGCCGTCGGCGCCCGGAGCGTTGGCGGCCACCGTAGCGATCAGCTCCATCGCGGGCAGCACCGGGCGCGTGCGCCGCGCGTACGGCGCCGCCTGCCTCAGGAGCTTGCGCCCCGCGCGTGCAGGGGTCCCGATCCCGAGCTCGCCGAGCTGCTTGTCCTGCGGCGCACCGTAGAAGGCGATGACGCGGTAGTGCGGGAAGATCACGCGTCCGCCGCGCGGAAGCTGGAGGACCAGCGGCCGTGCCGGCTTGTCGGCCACCGCCCGCTTGTTCTCGGATCCGCAGCTGTCGATCGCCAAGACAGCGAGCAGCAGGACCCCCGCGGCGCCACCGAGCGCCGTCAGCCGCCGGCGGCGGAAGACCGCGGGGTCGGGTCCAGCCATCCGGCTAGGCGCGCGTGAAGCGCCGACCGGCGACGGGCGAAGCCGCTTCGCGGTCGGCCTGCTCGCGTTCCATCGCCGCGAGGCGCTCCGGCGTCATTGCCTCGGCATCTTCGTTCTCCGCCAGCCACTGCGATGCCTCCGCCGCGGCGCGCTCGTCCACGACGACCTGCTTGCCGGCCTCGTAGTACCGGTCGATCTCGGCGAACAGCTCGTCGACGAGGTCCTCGGTTCGAACCTTCTTGAGCGGCTCGCCCTTGGAGAAGATCATCGCGCTGTCCTTGGCACCGGTGATGCCGAAGTCCGCGTGGCGCGCCTCGCCGATGCCATTGACCGCGCAGCCGAGGATCGAGACCTCGATCGGGTCGGCATAGGCCTCCAGGCGCCGCTCGACCTCCGTGACGACGCTGTCCATGTCGAACTGCAGGCGCCCGCAGGTCGGGCAGGCGATCAGGACCGGCCCGCGCTCGCGCAGCTTCAGCGCCTTGAGGATCTCCCAGGCGACCTTGACCTCCTCCTCGGCGTGGAAGGTGGACAGCGAGATGCGGATCGTGTCGCCGATGCCGTCGGCGAGGAGCGTTCCGAGCCCGACCGCGCTCTTGAGCGAGCCGGACCACTTCGTTCCGGCCTCGGTGACGCCGAGGTGCAGCGGGTGGTCGATCTTCTCCGCCAGGAGGCGGTTGGAGGCGATCGTGTTGGGCACGCTGGTGGACTTCATCGATACCTTGAAGTCGTGGAAGTCGAGCCGGTGCATGAGATCGACCCACTCCGTCGCGGCGGTGACGAGCGCCTCGACCGGGTTCGTGAACTCGAGGTCGCGCAGGTGCCCGGGCAGCGAACCGGAGTTCACGCCGACGCGCAACGGGATGCCGGCGGCCTTCGCCTTGGCGATGACCTCGGCGGTCTTCTCGGGACCGCCGATGTTGCCCGGGTTTATCCGCACGCAGTGCGCGCCGGCGTCGATCGCCTTCAGCGCGAGCGTGTGGTTGAAGTGGATGTCGGCGATGACCGGGATCGGGGACTCGGTGACGATCGTGCGCAGCGCGTCGATGTCCTTGTCGCGCGGCACGGCGACGCGCACGATGTCGGCCCCGGCCTCCGCGACGCGGCGGATCTGGTCCATCGTGGCGCTGAGGTTGGCCGTCTCGGTCTTGGTCATCGTCTGCACGGCGACGGGCGCGCCCCCGCCGATGGGGACGTCGCCGACCGTGATCTGGCGTCGCGAGGCCATGTCCTCATTGTACGGAGGCATTAGGGTCCCGAGCCCATGACCCCGGGGCCGGTCAACGTCGCCGATTACGAGCGCCTGGCGGGAGACCTGCTGGAAGAGGGCCCGCTCGGCTACTTCGCCGGCGGCGCGGGTGACGAGCGCACATTGCGCGAGAACGTTGCCGCCTATGCCCGCCATGCGCTGCGCCCGCGCGTGCTCGTGGACGTGAGCGGCGTCTCGACCGCGACCACGGTGCTCGGCACGGAGATCGCGATGCCGCTGATCGTGGCGCCCGTGGCCCTGCAGCGGATGGCCCATCCTGGCGGCGAGTGCGCGATGGCGCGCGCTGCGGCCGCGGCGGGCACGATCATGACGGTCTCGACGATCGCCACGACTGCTCCGCGAGAAGTGGCCGAGGCGGCCCCAGGCGCGCCGCGCTGGTTCCAGGTCTACGTCTTCAAGGACCGCGGCGTGACGCGCCACATGATCGACCAGGCGATCGACTGCGGCTACAGCGCGCTCGTCCTGACCGTTGACGCGCCGCGTGCGGGACGCCGCGAGCGCGACTTCCGCAGCGACTTCTCCGTGCCCGAGGGCATCGACATGCCCGCGGTGACGGAGGCGGTCGGCGGCACGGCCGGGATCACCCCGCAGCAGTTCTTCTCGCTCGTGGATCCGTCGCTCACCTGGGGCGACCTCGAGCATCTGGTCGCCGACAGCCCCGTGCCGGTCGTGCTGAAAGGGGTCCAGACCGGTGCGGATGCGCGCCTTGCCGCCGAGCACGGCGCCGCAGGCATCGTCGTGTCCAACCACGGCGGGCGCCAGCTCGACACGGTCGCCGCCACGATCGACCTCCTGCCCGAATGCGTCGAGGCCGTGGACGAGCGGATCGAGGTGTTCGTCGACGGCGGCGTGCGCCGCGGAACCGACGTCCTGGTGGCGCTCGCCTTGGGGGCGCGTGCGGTCCTCGTGGGCCGACCGGCGCTCTGGGGACTCACCGTCGACGGCGAGGCCGGCGCGCGGCACGTGCTCGAGCTCATGCGCGACGAGATCGAGCTTGGCCTGGTCCTGCTCGGCGCGCCGGGCCCCGGAGCCGTGCGACGGGACCACGTCAGCGGTCAAGCACCGGGCCGAGGCGGCCGATGAATACGTACGGTGTCTCACCAGACCCAGTCTTCGTTCGCCCGCCTGCGTGACGCGTTCGCCGCGGCATGTCGCGTGCGCACGCCCACGGAGCTCGACGCCACGCTCGACGGCATCGGACGGCTGATCGCCGAGACGCTGGGCTACCGCACGGTGGTCATCAACGTCCATCGCCCGGCGTGGGACGACTTCATCGCCTCCACGGTCCACGGCGACGACGAGGTGCGGGCGGCCCTGCTGGGCACGACGCACTCGTGGGCCGAATGGGCCCCGCTGCTCCACGATCGCTTCAACCGTCGCGGCGCCCACGTGATCCTCGGCGAGCAGTCCGCCGCGGTCGCAGATCGCGTCGGGACGACCTACACGCCCACGCCCGAGCCCACCGGGTCTGTGGGCGATCGCGATGCGTACGACCCCGAGGACATGCTGCTTGTGGTGATGCAGGACAACGACCAGGAGGTCGTCGGGATCCTCAGCGTCGACGAGCCGATCTCGGGCCGCCGCCCATCCGACGACGAGATCGACGATCTGGTCACCGTCGCCGGCTTCGCCGGGCTCGCCATCGCCCAGGCCCAGGAGGCGGCGCGCGTCGCCGAGCACCGCGCGGCGCTCGAGCACCTGCTCGCCGTGTCCTCGCAGATTGCCGACGCGCGGTCCAGCGACGTCGTCCTCGCCGCCGTCTGCAACGGCATCCGCGATGCCCTCGGCTTCGAGCGAGTCTGTGCCCAGCTCGGGGACCCGGACGGCCACCTGCGCCCGGCGGCGAGCGCCGGCTGGGATCCCGCGGACCCCGCGCTGCACGTCGCGTTGACGACCGCCGACTTCGAGGCACTGATGCTCCCGGAGTTGGAGCAGCAGGGCTGCTATCTCATCGAGCACGAGCAGGCGGCGCGGATCCTCGGCCTGGGCGAGGGCGACTCCTACCACTCGCGCCTCAACGGCCACGGTCCGCTGGCCTGGTCGCGTCACTGGCTCGTGGTCCCGCTCCGAGGCATGGATGGTGCGCTGCGCGGCATCGTCTGGGCCGACGACCCGCTGGACCGCCTGATCCCCGGCACCCCGCGCCTGCAGGCGCTGCGGCTCTTCGCCGACCAGGCGCTCGCCGCGCTGGAGGGCGCCGATCACCTCGAGCGCACGCAGCATCTGGCTGAGCACGATGCACTGACCGGCCTGGCCAACCGCACCCTGCTGCTCGACCGCATGCGCCAGGCGCTGGCGCGCTCTCGCCGCACCGACAAGACGATCGCCCTGCTGTTCCTCGACCTTGACCGCTTCAAGACGATCAACGACACCTGGGGCCACGAGGCAGGCGATCACGTGCTGCGCACCATCGCGGCGCGGATCGACGAGTCGCTGCGCCCGTTCGACACCGTCGCGCGCCTCGGCGGCGACGAATTCGTGGTGTTGTGCGAGGACGTCGATGGAGAATCGGCCGCGCTCGAGATCGCCCGCCGGCTGCGGGCGTCGCTCGCCCGGCCGATCGAGGTCCAGGGCGACCGCGTCCGGATCTCGGCGAGCATCGGCGTCGCGCTGCCCGACGGTCTGAGCGAGGACCCCGAGGAGCTCCTGCACGCTGCCGACACCGCGATGTACCGCGCCAAGCGCCGCGGCAGCGGCGCGTCCGAGCTCGCGAGCCCCGCGATGCGCGCCGGCGCCAGCGCCCGCGCCCGCGTGGAGCGCACCCTGCGCGGCGCGATCGACCGCGACGAGATCCACGTCTTCTACCAGCCGATCGTCGACCTCACGACCGGGCGCATCCAGCGCGCCGAGGCGCTGCTGCGCTGGGAGCACCCGACACTCGGCTGGATCTCGCCGATGGAGTTCATCCCGTTGGCCGAGGAATCCGGGCAGATCGTCGACCTCGGCCGCCACGTGCTCGCGGTGGCGTGCTCCCAGCAGGCGATGTGGCGCGACCGGTACGGAGACGAGGCCCCGGACGTCTCGGTCAACCTCTCGCCGCGCCAGCTGCGCGATCCCGACCTCGTCGAGGTCGTGGGCGGAATGCTCGCCCGTGATCGCATCAGGCCGGGCGCCGTGGCGTTCGAGATCACCGAGTCCGTGCTGCTCGACGGCGACCCCGGAACGCGGCGCACCCTGGAGGCCCTGCGCGGCCTCGGCGCACCGCTGCAGCTCGACGACTTCGGCACCGGCTACTCCTCGCTGGGCTACCTGCGCGACTTCCCGGTGGACGGGATCAAGATCGACCGTGCGTTCGTCGGCCAGCTGCACTCCGACCGCGCCGACCGCGCCATCGTCGAGGCGGTCGTCCTCATGGCGCGCGCGCTCGGCCTGCACGTCGTCGCCGAGGGCGTCGAGCGCACCGAGCAGCGCCTGCTGCTCGAAGCGCTTGGCATCAGCCTCGCCCAGGGCTTCCTGTTCGCCCGGCCGGGTCCGGCGTCAGCCCTCGACGACATGCTCGAGCGCGGCGGCCTGCAGATCGCAGCCTGAGCAACC
Source organism: Solirubrobacteraceae bacterium (assembly GCA_033855555.1). GTDB lineage: Bacteria > Actinomycetota > Thermoleophilia > Solirubrobacterales > Solirubrobacteraceae > AC-49. Next base: position 10,149 of record JAWVFZ010000495.1, on the reverse strand, counting down.
CGACCGGTCATCATCGGGGAGGTGCTGCGCGCAGTCCTCGTCGTCAGCCTCGCGCTCGCGGCAGCCGCCCCATCGGGCGTCGAGACCGTGGGCCATTCGGTCCGCGGACGGCCGATCGTGCTCATCCGCGTGGGCGCGGCGGATGCGACCAGAAAGGTCCTCGTCGTCGGCTGCATCCACGGCAGCGAGCGGGCCGGCATCGCTGTTACCCGCGCGCTGCGGTCCGCCGAGCCACCGCCTGGCGTGCAGCTACTCCTTGTCGACCGCGTCAACCCGGACGGGTGCGCCGCCGGGACCCGCGGCAACGCCCACGGGGTCGACCTCAACCGCAACTTCCCATGGGGCTGGCACCCGCTCCACGGCGTCTTCTACTCAGGCCCGCGACCGTCTTCGGAGCCCGAGACCCGCGCGATGATGGCGCTGATCCGGCGCGAGCGCCCGGCCGTGTCGATCTGGTACCACCAGCACCTCGACTGGGTCGACCTCCAGCCCAGTAGCGACCAGGCGCTGATGCGCCGCTATGCCCGCATCGTCCACATGCGCGCGGTCCGCACGCCGCGGCTCCCGGGCACCGTCGCCCGCTGGGAGAACCACGTGCTTCCGACCGCATCTGCCTTCGTCGTGGAGCTCCCGGCCGGCCCGCTCGCCGCCGGACGCGTCCGAGCACACGTCCGTGCCGTTCTCACCGTCGCTGCGCGCTAGCCCCTGCCGAAGGGGTCAAGTCTTTCATTGCCACATTTGGACGCTTTGCGCGCGGAGCGGGGAGTTGGGTGGCGCGCAGCGCGGTGTGTCTGCGGCGGGCTGGGCGAGGGTTGCTTGCACTGAGGGAGCAGGGAGCCGGCGTTGTGGCTCGACCGCGCTGTGCCGGATTGTGGACGTATGCGGGACAGAATCCGGCCCAGATCACGCTTGGCCGAGCGCGAGACTGACGAACATGGCGCTATGCGCCACCTTCGTCACTCAAGCGGCCCGGCGGGCAGCCCAGCTACCGCGTGTACAGCGCCTCGATCTCCGCGGCGTACTTCTGGTCGATCGGCTTGCGCTTGAGCTTCATCGTCGGGGTGAGCTCGTCGCCGCCCGGCAGCCAGTCGCCCTGGACGATGTGGAACTTCTTGATCTGCTCGACGCGCGCGAGGCGCTCGTTGGCCTGTTCCACGCCCGCTGCGACTGCTTCGCGCACGCGCTCGTCCGCGGCCAGCGACTCGAGCGACGTGTCCTCGATGGCCTGCTGCGAGGCCCAGGCGGGCGCGAAGTCGGCGTCGAGCACGATCAGCGCGGTGTTGAAGGGGCGTGCGTCGCCGATCACGGCGACCTGGCCGATGAGCGGAGAGGCGGTCTTGAGCGTCGCCTCGATGTTGGCCGGCGACATGTTCTTGCCGGCCGCGTTGATGATGAGCTCCTTCTTGCGGTCGACGATCTTCAGGTAGCCGTCCTCGTCGAACTCGCCGATGTCGCCGGTGCGCAGCCAGCCATCGTCGGTGAAGGCCTCGGCGGTCTTGTCGGGCAGGTTGCGGTAGCCGACCATCACCACGCCGCCCCGGAGGAGCACCTCGCCGTCGGTGTCGAGCTTGATCTCGATGCCGGGCGCGGGCGGTCCGACGGTGCCGATCTTGATCTTGTCGGGCGGGTTGACCGTGCCGGCGCCGCAGGTCTCGCTCATGCCCCACAGCTCGGCGAGCGGTAGCCCGATTGCGTGCATGAACTCCAGCACCTCGACGGGCGTTGGAGCGGCGCCCACGTTCAGCGCCACGACCTGGTCGAGGCCGAACATGGCCCGCCAGCCGCTGAACAGCTTCTCGTCGGCCTCGGCGACCTTCGCCGCCAGGTCCTCCGGCACCGGCTCGCCGCGCTGCTCGAGGCGAACCTTCTCGATCGCCGCCGCGAGTCCCGCCTCGGCCGCCTCGCGCTCCTCCGCGGGCATCCCGGCGACCGCGGTCTCCAACCCGGCCTTGAGCTTCTCGAAGATGCGCGGCACGGCGAAGAACCACGAAGGGTGCACCTCGGGCAGGAACTGCAGGATCGCGCGCGGATCGTCGCAGCAGGTGACCTGCAGGCCGTAGACGATCGGTATGTAGTGGTGCGCGTTGCGCTCGGCGACGTGTGCGCTGGGCAGCCACGAGATGACGCGGCCGTCGTCGGGGAACTCGATCAGCTGGTCGATCCCCTCACAGGCGCTCAGCAGGTTGGAGTGCATCAGCTGGACGCCCTTGGGCGGCCCCGTGGTCCCGGACGTGTAGATCAGCGTGAGGATGTCGTCGGGCTGCAGCTGCGCGACCGACGCCTCGACGTCGAACTCGTGACCCGAGTTCTCCACTTCGTCCAGCGAGAGCCCGCCCTGGGGCACGTCGCCGTCGATCACGATCAGATGCTCGAGATCCGGGAGGCTCTTGCGCGCCTCCAGAACTTGTGGCAGGTAGCTCTGCTCCGTGATCAGGATGCGCGCGCCGGCGTCCTTGACGACGTACTCGATCTGGTTGGGCGCGTAGGTGTTGTAGATCGAGAACGGCGTGCCGCCCACCATCATCACGGCGAGGTCGCAGAGGTGGAACTCCGGCCGGTTGCCGAACAGCAGTGCGACCGAGTCGCCCTTGGCGAGCCCGAGCCCCGCCAGACCGCCGGCGAGCGCGTCGACGCGCTCGCGCAGCTGGCCCCAGGTGATCGTGAAAGCGTCGCCCTTGGTACGGATCGCGACGTCGTCCGGCTTGCGCTCGGCGGTCTGCCTGAACGCCTCAGCGATCGTCGTCGCCGTCACCTTGCGCGGGGCGGTGCTGCTCTCCATGGGTCCTCCCTCTCGACTCCGCGGCGAACGCTACCGCACCCCGAAACCTTGACCGCGCAGTCGCCCGATGTCGTTCGACAAGCCGATCACGAACAGCATGATCACGAGGAGGAAGCCGACCGCGCTCGCGCGCTCGATGACGCTGAACGAGATGGGCCGGCCACGGACCTTCTCGGCCAGCGCCCAGAAGATGTGGCCGCCGTCCAGCGGCAGGAACGGGAAGAGGTTGACGACGGCCAGGCTCAGCGACACGATCGCCAGGACGTTCAGCGCCTGTGCGAGGTCGAACTTGAAGCTCTCCCGCGTGACCTCGTAGGACCCGACCACGCCCGACACGTTCTGCCGCGCCTTCGAGTCGTAGAAGATCCGCCCGATCGCCTGGACGGTCTCGCGCGAGACGCGCCACATCCCGCTGACAGCAAGGCCCGCCGACTGGGGGAGCGACTTGTCGACATAGCCGGTATCGAACGAGAAGCCCAGGCGCATCCGCTTCAGCGTTGCGTCGTAGCGTGGGGCGATGCGCAGCGTGAGCACCTGGCCGTGGCGGCGAACCTTCAGCACGGCGGGGGTCGCGCCGGAGCAGCCGGCCACGGGCGGCTGCACCTTGCAGGCGTGGCGCGCGAGCGCCTCGCGGACGGTCACCGGATCCGCCTTGCGGCCGTCGACGGTCAGCAGCTGATCACCAGGCTGCAACGCCCCGCGCGCCGGCGCCTCGAGCGCCACGGGAGCCACCTTGTTCAGCGTCGCGGGCTCGCCCTTGACCACGAACAACCCGGTCAGGATCACGAACGCGATCAGCACGTTGACCAGCGGCCCCGCGGCGATCACGACGATCCGCTTCCACACCGGCTGGCGGAAGTACGCCCGGTGCGCGTGCTCCTCGGGGATCTCCTCGTGCGGATTCATCCCGGTGATGCGCACGTAGCCACCCAGGGGGATCGCGCCGATGCCGTACTCCGTCTCCCCGCGGCGGACCTTGAACCGCAGCGGTGGGAAGAACAGCGCGAAGCGCTCGACACGCATGCCGACGGCCTTCGCCGCGGCGAAGTGGCCGGCCTCGTGCAGGATGATCAGCAGGGCGAAGCCTGCGAAGGCCAGGACGTAACTCACTTACGCAGTGTCGCAATCCTCGGCCCGGGGCATCCCCCGGGCCGAGGTGCAGCAGCCCGATCAGCCGCTGACGCGGATGGTCTTGGTCTTGACGGTCCTGTTACCGGAGGTATCGGTCGCCGTCACCTTCACGCGCACCGTGAAGGATCGCGCCTTGCCGATCAGGCTCCGCTTCGGCTTGAGCGTCACGGATCGCTTCCCGGCTGCCGAGGACAGCGAGCGGGTCGCCAAGACCAGGTTGTAGGACTTGGCGATGTGGGCCGTCTTCGCCGAGGCGTAGAGCTCGAACTGGAGCGTGCTCGTCTCGTCCGGCGTAGCCGATGCCTTGAAGCCCTTCAGCAGCGCCGTGAGCTTCAGCTTGGACGGTGCGCTCACCGTCAGCCCGGGCGCTGTGCGATCCGGCGGCGCCGGAGGGGTGTCGAACCGCGGGCAGCCGTTTGCGCCCAGGCCCGGCACCGTCGGGCACGCGTCCGCGGCATCCCCTACGCCATCGCCATCGCTGTCGGCCTTGCGCGGGTCCGTGCCGCGGACCGCCTCGTCGGCGTTGCTGGCGCCATCTCCGTCGATGTCGCTGTCACACGCGTCACCGATCCCGTCCTTGTCGAGGTCGGCCTGGTCGGCGTTGGCCACGTCACGGCAGTTGTCAGCGCTGTTCGCAACGCCGTCGACGTCGGTGTCGCTGCCGTTCCAGTTCTGCAGCGTGGCGAGCTCGGCGTCGGTGAGGTCGGCGAAGACCTCGTCCGGCTCCGCGGCAAGGACCGGAGCGACGGCCATGGCGTCATCGATCGTGGTCCGCTGGGCCTCGAGCTGCATGTACGACAGCGTTGCGCCGGCCGGCACGGTCACGTTGTCGTACAGCGCCCGCACGTACTCCTGATTGTCGGCCCAGGGCGTCGTGCCGGTGGTGCCGCCGAAAATGTGGTCGACGCGATCGGCCACGCCGACGGACATGGTGGAGTCCCAGACATGCGCCAGTGGCGGATCACCCGGTGACGTCGTGCTGTCGGCAGACACGATCCAACTGTCATCCGCCGGATCGGCGACACCGGCGTCCCCGCTCGACGTGGAAAGGATCGTGGTGCTGGTGTCAGAGCCGAGGTTCCCTTCGAAGCTGAGGTTCACGGTGATCGGCGCGTCCGTCGGATTGCGCAGGAACGTCACGGTCCGGCCGAATGCCGTTCCGGCTGCGGGAACGAAGACCTTGCGGCTGACCATCAGGCCCGAGAGGTCGACCTCGCCGAGGTCGAACTGCCGCCCGTCGGGCTCGACAACGCAGTTGTCCTGCCCCGCCGAGTCGTAGGTGGTGCTGTCGACCACGACGATGCCCCAGTTGTCGTAGGCATCCGAGCCGAAGCCGTCGTAGAGATCGCCGGCGGAGGTGAAGTCCCAGCCGTGGCCAAGGCTGTCGTGCAGCAGGAACCGATAGCTGGAGCTGTCGAGGTTGTTGTCGCAGGACTCGGCTGCGGCGACCGAGGTCCCAACGCCCGATAGCGCGAACATCGTGACGAGCACGCAGATGATGATCGATGCCCGCCGGTAGCCGCGGGCATTCGTGCGAGAAGGCAAGGTGAGTCTCCTGGAACGAGGGAAAGGAGCCGCCAAGCTACTGCCGGCGCCGGACGCCCTGCACGGATCCCTCAGGCGTGCGCGCTGAGCAGGTCGCCCGCGACGGCGCGGGCCTCGCGGTCGGCCTCGTACAGGGTCTCGAACGCGCGGATCCGGCGCGCGCCCAGGCGCTGGAGCGTCTGCTCGATCACGGCCGGGATCCCCAGGAACGGCAGCCGGCCTGTCATGAATGCGTGCACGGCGATCTCGTTGGACGCGTTGAGGACGCACGGCGCCGTGCCGCCCGCGGTGGCGGCCTCGCGGGCAAGGCGCAGGCAAGGGAAGGCCTCGACGTCCACTGGCTCGAACGTGAGCGCGCCGACCTCGGCCAAGTCCAGCGGCCGCATCGCCGGCACGTCGACGCGCTCGGGATGGTGCAGGGCGTAGGAGATCGGCACGCGCATGTCGGGATGACCCAGGTGAGCGAGCGCGGCGCCATCATTGAGGGTGATCAGGCTGTGCACGATCGACTGCGGGTGCACGACGACGTCGATGCGCTCGTAGGGCACGCCGAACAGGTGATGGGCCTCGATCAGCTCCAGCCCTTTGTTCATCAGGGTCGCGGAGTCGATCGTGATCTTGCCGCCCATCGCCCACGTCGGATGTTTGAGCGCCTGCTCGACGGTCACGTCCTCGAGCTCTGCGCGCGAGCGCCCGCGGAACGGGCCGCCGCTGGCCGTGAGCACCAGCTTGTCGACTGATCCCGGCTGCTCGCCGGAGACCAGCTGGTGCAGCGCGGAGTGCTCGGAGTCGACGGGAATCACCTGCGCGCCGGTGGCCTCCGCCAACTGCATCACGAGCTCGCCGCCGACCACGAGCGACTCCTTGTTGGCCAGCGCGAGGTCGATCCCCTCCCCCAGCGTCGCGACCGTTGGCCCGAGGCCCGCGGAGCCGACGAGCGCGTTGAGCACGATGTCGGCGCGCGACTCGACGACCAGCTGGACGAGACCTTCAGCTCCGTCCAGCACCTCGCCGGACCACGCCTCGCGAGCGCTCGCCGCGGCGTCGGCGTCGGTCAGCGCCACGCGCTCCACCTCGAACTCCCGCGCCTGGGCGATCAGCTGCTCCCAGCTGCCCTGCGCGCTCAGGCCCACGAGCTCGAGGTCGTCGGCGTGGGCGACGATCTCGAGCGCCTGGGTCCCGATCGACCCGGTGGAACCAAGGATGAGGAGGCGGCGCGGCATGCGCCTAAGAGTCGCAGAACCGGCTCGCGGTTCGAGCATTCCCGGTCGGGCCGGTGCACCGGCGCTCGCCGCCACCGCCGCTTCGCATCGAAAGCGGAAGGCCCGGGGGTGCGAGTGGTGGCTCGCCCGTCAGGGGACTCGGGCAACGAGGTGGGCGACGGCGTGGCGCCAGCGCCCTTCGCCCGCCTGGGCAACAGGACGCAGGTGGGCGAGAAAGGCGCGGGCCTCGTCGCTGTCCAGTGCCTCTGTGATCGCCTCGCGCCAAGTCGGCGCGAGCGGGTTCGGCGAGCTGTCAAGGAACGCTTCCCAATCCATTGCCGCCTCGGGTGCGCGATCTCTGATCTCAAGGGTGAGGTGCAGGTCAACGAACCCAGCGGCTTCGGCCCACACGACCAGATCACGTTCGTCGAAATTCAGCATCGAGGACCGTTCGGGCGGTTGGTGGCGGAGGTAGACCTGCTTGACCTTCGTGGCCAGGACGGCCACCGGTGCGACGTCGAATCCTTGGAATCGGTGGTCGGGCTCCGGGAAGCCATACGCGTTGATCGGCTCCCAGACGGAAACCCGGCCGCCGGGTCGTAGCACGCGGCGGAACGCCGCGAAGGCGCGTGGCTTGTCGGCGACATAGATGAGAACCGAGCGGGTAGTCACCGCGTCGGCTCCGGCATCGCACAAGGGCGTGAGGTCCTCGGCGCTGGCCTCAACGAACGCCGCGCGGTCCTCCAGCCCACGCCGAGCCACCTCCGCGCGACATGTGTCCAGGAGCGCTGCAGACACGTCGACGAAGACAACCTGGCCCGTTTCTCCGACGCGCTCAAGCGCGCCCAGGCCGATCATCCCGTCGCCGCAGCCGACGTCGACCAGGACATCGCCCAGACCAAGGGAAGCGCCGTCCAGGACCTGGTCGCGGACCGGCCCCAGCAGCGCGAGCGTCCGCTGCCGCCCCTCCAGCGAATTGCCGTCGCGGCGAGCGCACAGCCAGTCGGCCCACACGTCACCTGTCACCCGCTCGGGTTCGTTCCAAGTCGGTATGCCATCACCGTCCGGGGCGGGCGTCTGCTTGATGCATGGATGGAGAGGAGCGCGTCATCGGCGCCCGGTCGTACAAACCCCGACGTTAGTGGTAGCGGTCGAAGTCGGCTGGCCACGGCAGCGGAAACAAGTGCCGAAAGGGCCGCGCGTCTGCGATCACTTTGGCGAAGGACGGCCGCTGCGCGAGCGCGCGGTAATACCGCGTCAGCTGCGGGTGTGTGCCCTCGTCCCACGGGTGGATCGCCAGGGCGTAGAAGAGGCCCGGCGCAGCGGCGCAGTCGGCGATCGTGAACGTGTCGCCGGCGAGGAACTCGTTCACGGCCAGCTGCCTCTCGAGCATGCCGTAGGCCATGTCGAGCCGGCCGCGCGCCTGGGCGACGGCGCGCTCGTCGAAACGCTCCTCGATCGTGTCGAAGACGATCGCCTGGACGGCGTCGGAGACGTACTGGTCGCAGAGGCGGTCCCACTTGCGGGCCTCCAGCGACGGCACCAACCGCGCGCCGGCGACGTGCTCGATGATGATCGACGTCTCGCCGATCACCTGGTCGCCGTCGCGCAGCACCGGGATCGACGCCGGCGGCCACAGCTTGGCCAGCTCGGCGCGGTCGAAGTCGCGCTGCTCCTCGAGGACGTCGTAGGCGACGCCCTGCTCGTTGAGCGCGACGAGGACCTTCTGGCAGTAGAGCGCGAAGGGGTGCTCGTAGAGGGTGAGCATCGGTCAGCCCTCCTCCCCGCCGCCGTGCATCAGCGCGCGGATCTCCATGCCCCACCGCTGGGCGTCTGGCCAGCGCGCGGCGATCTCCTCGGCACGCTCCAGGGTGTCGACGTCGACGATGCAGTAGCCGGCCAGCGCCTCCTTGGCCTCCAGGAACGGCCCGTCGGTGACGGTGACGACGCCGTCGTGCACGTGCGTCGAGCGTGCCTGCGAGGCGTCGGCCAGGCCCTCGCCGCCGACCCACTCGCCGCTCGCCGACAACTCCTCGACGATGTCGCCGGCGGCGTGCATGAAGACCTGCTTGTCCTGCGGCGAGAGGCCGTTCCAGGCTTCACTGTTCTGGTAGATCAGCAGGATGTAGCGCATCAGGATGCTCCTCGTGAGTAGGGCCGGTCACCCTACGGTCGGAGCCGTCGGCGGGTCCTCGACATCGCCGCGCACCCTTTCGGCCCGGGCCTGCAGGTAGCGCTGCTCGGGGATGCTCGTGGTGCGGCGGGCGGCCTCTTCGTACCCCGCGAGCGCGGCCTGGGTGTCGCCGGCCATCTCCTGCAGATGCGCGCGGACGGACGCGAGCCGGTGGTGCGACGCGAGGCGACGGTCGCGATCCAGCGCCTCGAGCTCGGCCAGCCCGGCGCGGGGGCCGTCGACCATCGCGACCGCGACGGCGCGGTTGAGCGTGACGACTGGGCTCGGGGCCAGCGCCTGCAACAGGTCGTAGAGCTTGAGCACCTGCGGCCAGTCGGTGTCAGCGGCCGTCGCGGCCTCGGCGTGGACAGCCGCGATCGCCGCCTGCACCTGGTACGGGCCGAGCGGGGCCCGCGACAGCGTCTGCTGGATCAACCGGGTTCCTTCCTCCAGAAGCGCACCGTCCCAGCTGAGGCGGTCCTGCTCGGCCAGCGGGATGAGCGTCCCGTCGGCGCGATCGCGTGCGCCGCTGCGCGCCTGGGTCAGCAGCATCAGCGCCAGCAGCCCGGCGACCTCGCCGTCGTCGGGCAGCAGCGCGCGCGTCTTCCGTGCCAGGCGAATCGCCTCGTGCGTGAGCTCGCGCCGCTGAAGCCGCTCGCCCGACGTCGCCGTGTAGCCCTCGTTGAAGATCAGGTAGAGCACGTGCAGCACGACCCCGAGGCGCGCGGCGCGCTCCTGCTCGGGCGGCAGCTCGAAGCGGGCACCGGCGATCGTCGCCTTCGCCCGGCTGATGCGCTGCGCCATCGTCGCCTCGGGCACGAGGAACGCGTTCGCGATCTGCGCGGTCGTCAACCCTCCGACGGCGCGCAGCGTGAGCGCCAGCTGCGACGGCGGCGACAGCGCCGGATGGCAGCAGAGGAACAGGAGCGTCAGCGTGTCGTCCTCATCGGGGACATCGGCGCCGGGCGGTGGCTCCTGGGCGAGCGCGACTTCCTCGCGGCGGCTCCGCGCCGCCTCGGCCCGCAGGGCATCGATCAGCCGGCGGGTGGCGACGGCGACCAGCCAGCCGCGCGGATTTTCCGGCACGCCCTCCGCCGGCCACTGCTGCGCGGCCGCGATCAGCGCCTCCTGGGTGGCGTCCTCAGCGAGGTCGAAGCGGCCGTGGCGCCGCGCCACGGCGGCGAGGACCTGGGGCGCGAGCTCCTGCAGGATTCGCTCGTTCACAACGACTGCTCAACATCGGCCCGGATGAAAGCCCTCTGGATATGCAGGGCTTTCAGTGTGACGCGCCCGAGAGGATTCGAACCTCTGACCTTCGG
>JAWVFZ010000494.1:0-8403 GCA_033855555.1 Solirubrobacteraceae bacterium | reverse complement strand
GCCCGGCATGCCCCGCTCCGACGATGACGGCGAGGCTCACGCGCCGGCGCCCCGCTTGAGGTCGGAGAGCTGCACCGTGAACACCCACGGCAGTTCGTGCGTCCAGCCGGTGAGCCCCTTGGCGCCGACGATCGTGTCGCGCACGTCGGAGATGTTCAGCCAGCAGTTGGAGGCGCCGTAGGCGCGCGCCGCGGCGGCCGCGAGCTGCTCGCTCTGCGCCGGGTCCGCCGACGCGGTGGAGCGGGCGGTCAGCGCATCGCCCTTGGGCGCGGTGCAGCCGAGCAGGTTCACCGGTGCGCCCTTCGTCCAGTACACGGGCGGGAACGTGTTGGGGTTGACCGAGTCGGGGTTCCACACCGCGGCCAGCAGGTCGGGTCGCTGGTCGGGCTTGGTCGGCAGTGCGAACAGCAGCGACGGCTTGTACTCGCGCGTCACCGCGTTGAGGCCGGCCGCCTTGAGGCGGACCTGCAGCAGGTCGGCCAGCTGCTGCATCGCGCCGTCGGAGTACCAGCCGATGACGACCTTCTGGCCCTTCTTGCTGGCCAAGACCGAATCCAGCGTGCTCGTGGTGCCGGTGTGCGCGTCCGGCGCAGCGCCGTCGGGCAGCATGCCGTTCGGCAGGACCTGCGTCGAGGGCACCGCACGCGGGCCGAAGATCTGCTGGGTCAGGGCGGCGTTGTCGAGCGCCCCGCGCAGCCCGGCGCGAACCGCCGGCGAGCCGACGACCTTCGACGAGGGGTTGGCCCACAGCTCGGCCTTGAACAGCGCCGGGAAGTTCTTGACCTGGACCTTGGGGTTCTTCGACAACGCCTCCGTGTCCTGGGTGCTGAGCCCGTGCAGGACGACGTCGAGCTGGCCGCCCTCGAGCTCCAGGCGCTGGGTGGCGAAGCTCGGGATGACCGCGAGGTTGACCTTGGAGAAGAACGGCTTGGGGCCGGCCCAGTAGGGGTTGGTGGCGAGGACGTAACGCACCGACGGCGTGACCTGCGAGAGGACGTACGGGCCGGTGCCGGCAGAGTGCGTCGACAACCACTTGTGGGCGTTGTCGCCCTTGACCGTGTGCTGCTTGACCGCCGTGGGGCTCGTCATCAGCGGCCCGTAGGGCGAGGCCATCAGGGACAGGAACTCGGCCTGCGGTGTCTTGAGGTGGACGACGAGCTTGGTCGGCGACGGCGCCTGGATCGTCTTGACGCCCGCGAGCATGTACGACGGGCCGGCCTTGAGCGCGATGCGGCGCTCGAGGCTCGCCTTGGCGGCGGCTGCGTCGAACGCCGTGCCGTCGCTGAACTTCACGCCGCCCTTGAGCGTGAACGTGTAGGTCAGGCCGTCCTTCGAAACCGCCCACTGCGTGGCGAGATCGCCGACCAGCTTGTTGGAGTCGGGTGCGTAGCGCACCAGCCGCTGGTAGACCGACGTGGTGACGGCGAGGCCCTCGGCCTCGTAGTAGGTGTCGGGATCCAGCGGCGAGGGGTCTTCGCTGAACGCGGTCCGCAGCGTGCTGCCGCCGCCGGTGGTCTTCGTCGCCTTCCCGCCGCCGCAGGCCGACAGGACGAGGGAGAGGGCCAGCAGCGAGGCGATGGCCAGGACGATCCGGCGGATGGGCATGCGGGTGTCTCCAACGCGATGGTCGGGGTGGGTGGTCATGCGAACAGCTCCCGGACGGCCTCTCGGAAGACCTGTGTGTGCAGGTCGGCGTCCGTTGCCGTCGTCGCGGGCGACGCGAGGAGCATGTTGTGGAAGGGCGTTACGAGAACGCCCCGGTTGAGCGCGTGGAGATGCAGGAAGCGCTCCAGGCGCGGATCGAAGCTGTCGTGCGCCGCTGTGCCGTTCGGCGGCGCCGTCGGGGTGAAGCGGTACTCGACGCGCGATCCCAGCTGGATCGCGTGCCAGGGCAGTTCGTGCTCGGCGATCACGTCCTCGACGCCGGCGCGCAGGCGGTCGCAGATCGCGATCGCGTGCGCGAAGCCCTCGTCGGTGAGGACCTCGGTGAGCGCGGCGCGCATGGCCGCAAGCGACAGCGCGTTGCCCGCCAGCGTGCCGCCGATCCCGCCGGTGTCCTCGAGGTCGGCGCTGGGATCGTCGAGCAGCCGGCCGGCGAGCTCTTCGCTGACGCCGAGCGCGCCGGCGGGGATCCCGCCCGCGATCGCCTTGCCGATCGTGAGCATGTCGGGCTCCAGGCCGTAGAGCGCGGTGGCGCCGCCCGGGCCGGAGGAGAACGTGTGCGTCTCGTCGATCACGAGCAGCGTCCCCGCCTCGCGGGTGAGCGCCCGCAGCTGCTCGTGGTAGCCGGCCTCGGGGAGGATCATGCCCATGTTCGTCATCGCCGGCTCGGCGAGGACGCAGGCCACGTCGCCGTGAGCGAGCGCGGCGCGCAGGGCGTCGACGTCGTTGAACTCGATCGCGCGCGTGGTCAAAGCCACGTCGACGGGCGGCCCGACGTTGTTCTCGCGCGCGACCGTCGTGCCGTCCGGGCCGGCCACGGCGAAGGTCTCGTCGACGCCCCCGTGGTAGCTGTAGGAGAAGCAGAGGATCTTGTCGCGCCCCGTCGCCTGGCGGGCCATCCGGATCGCGTTGCGGTTGGCGTCGGTCGCGCTCAGCGTCATCTGCCAGTAGGGGAGCCCGAAGCGACGCCTGAGCTGGGCGCCGACCACCTCGGCGTCCTCGGTGGGGAGCATGAGCGTGGTGCCCTGCGCGATCCGCTCGGCGGCCGCCGCCACGACGGCGTCGGGCGCGTGGCCGGTCATCGCGCCGGTGTCGCCGAGGCAGAGGTCGACGTACTCGTGACCGTCGAGGTCCCACAGGCGTGCGCCCTTGGCGCGGGTGGCGATGATCGGAAAGCCGCCCGCCCAGCGCATCATCCACGGCATCGGCACGCCCCCGAGCAGCGAGGACTCGCCGGGCATGAAACGCGCGGCGGCCCGCAGGTGGGTGCGCTCGAAGCGGACGATCTCGGCGGCCAGCGCCGATTCGAGCCGGTCGACCGGGGCGCCGCCGGACGTGCGAGCTTGGGTTGAAGAGACGGCCATGACGCATGTCTATCGCACCAACCCCTCTTTATGCAACTGAGTCCGTTGCCCAAAGCGGGCAAAACAACGATTTCCGTTGTCAAAAGGCCAGATTGGCGATAGCGTGGGGCTCATGCCCCTCGCCGCTGACAGCGTCATCACCGCCTCCGCGCCGCCGTCGCCGGCGCGCCTTCGTTCCGCCGAGCGCCCGGTGCTTCGCATCGGAGTGGTACAGGAACGCTGCCGCGCAGACCTCGCCGAGCACCTGGGCGCGCTCGAGGCCGGCATCGCTGCCGCCGTCGACGCGGGAGCGCAGGCGGTCTTCCTGCAGGAGCTGACCCTCAGCCGCTATTTCGCGGTCGAGCCCGATCCGGAGGCCGTCGGCGCCGACGCCGAGCCGCTACGCGAGGGTCCGACGTTCGCGTTCGCCGCGCGGGTGGCGCGGTCGCACGGGATCTTCCTGCACGCGTCGCTGTGGGAGGACGCAGGCGATGGCCGGCGCTTCAACACCGCCATCTGCGTGGACCCGGCCGGCGAGTTGATCAGCTCCACCAGGAAGTTCCACATCCCCCACTTTCCCGGCTACCACGAGCACCGCTACTTCGCGCCCGGCGATTCCAGCGCCATCCCGGTGGCCGTCGGGCCGGCCCAGATCGGCTTTCCGACCTGCTGGGACCAGTGGTTCCCCGAGCTGGCGCGGACCTACGCGCTGCGTGGGGCCGACATCCTCGTCTACCCGACGGCGATCGGCTCGGAGCCGCTGCATCCGGACTGGGACACCCAACCCTCGTGGCAGGCGGCGATCGTGGGCCAGGCAGTGACCAACGGCGTGTTCGTGGTCGCCATCAACCGCATCGGCAACGAGGGCGAGCTGACGTTCTACGGCTCGTCGTTCGTGGCGGACCCCTATGGACGGGTCCTGGTCCAGGCCCCCCGCGACGCGCCGGCCGTTCTCGTGTGCGACATCGACCTCGACGCGCGGCGCGACTGGCTCGAGGCGTTCCCGATGCTCGGCGACCGCCGCCCCGAGATCTACGCGACGGACTGACCGGCGGGTTTCATCACCGCGGGCGATGTGCGCGGGCGTTCAGTCGGGCGTTTGGGTGGCGCGGCGCGCGGTCTGGTCATTGAGGGAAAGGCAGCCGGATGGCGCTGTTGTGACGAAACCCACTGTCACGGTGGGTTTCGTTACTCACGCGCACGGCTGGTCTGTTGTGGGCCGGATATACCACCGTATGGGTGGAACATCCGGCCCAGAACGGGTCCGGTCACCCGCTTCGTCACGACAGGCCCGCCTTCCCTCAATGCCAAGCAACCAACGCCAAGCCCGCCCCAGGCAAGCGGCGCTGCGCGCCACCCACATCCCCGCTCCGCGTGTAAAGCACGGCAAAAAGCGGCAATGAAAGACTTGACCCCAAGGTCAGAAGTCCAGCTGTGAACCCAGCAGCACAGCGCGCCCACGCGGGAGGACGAAGAACTCGACGGGGTCGGCGGCGATCTCCGCGGTGGCGACGAAGAGCCGCTTGCGCCAGGCGCTCATCCCGGGGGCGTTTGTCGGATGCAGCTCGATCTTCGAGAGGAAGTAGGAGACATCGTCGAGGTCGAGTGGCGCTTCGAGGCCGCGGTCGTTGGCCTCGCGCAGGATCCGGGGGACGTTCGGATGGTCCTGGAAGCCGAGCCGTGCTCGGACGTGGCTGATGCGATCGTCGCGGAATCCCAGGTCGCTGATCTCGAGGCGGTCGTCGGCCGCGACGTGCGGGATGGGCAGCGTCTCGATCGAGAGGATCACGACGTGCTCGTGCAGCGTGTGATTGTGCTCCACGTTGGCTCGCATCGCCAGTGGCGTCGTCGTGCCGTCGCGGCTGAGGAAGACGGCGGTCCCGGGCACGCGGCAAAACGGGGCCTTCTTGTCGTGCAACTCCGCGACGAAGTCCCGTAGCGGGCCTTCCAGCTTCGCGCGCTTGCGCGTGACGATGATCTGCCCGCGATGCCAGGTCGTCATGACGGTGAACACCGACACGCCGACGAGAAGTGGCAGCCAGCCGCCCTTGTGGATCTTGGCGAGGTTCGCGCCCAGGAAGGCGAAATCGACGATCACGAAGCCGGAGGCCGCGGCAACGACCTGCCAGACCGGCCGCCGCGTGCGCGCGTGCACGACGACGAAGAACAGGATCGTCGTGATCGTGATCGTCCCCGTGACCGCGAGGCCGTAGGCGGCGGCGAGCTTCGAGGAGCGCTGGAAGGCGAGGACGAGGCTGAGGACGCCGAAGAACAGCGCCCAGTTGATGAACGGGACGTAGATCTGGCCGACCGCGCGCGCGGAGGTCTGGACCACGCGCAGGCCCGGCAGGTATCCGAGCCGCACGGCCTGGCGAGCGACCGAGAAGGCGCCCGTGATCACCGCCTGCGACGCGATGATGGTCGCAGCGGTCGCCAGCACGACCATCGGGATCCTTGCCGCGTGGGGGACAAGCAGGAAGAACGGGTTCGCGACGCCCTGCGGGTTCGCGATGACAAGCGCGCCCTGCCCGAGGTAGTTGAGGGTCAACGCCGGGAACACGGCCACGAGCCAGGCGCGCCGGATCGGGCTACGGCCGAAGTGCCCCATGTCGGCGTAGAGCGCTTCGGCGCCGGTCACGGCGAGCACGACGCCGCCCAGGGCGAGGTACGCGGTCAGGCCGCGATTGACCAGGAACTGAGCGCCGTATGTCGGCGACAGCGCGCGCAGGATGCCGGGATGGTCGACGATGCCGTTCACGCCGCATGCGGCGATGGCCGTGAACCACGCGAGCATGACGGGCCCGAACAGTCGCCCGATGGCCTCCGTGCCGTATCGCTGTGCGGTGAAGAGCGCGAGCAGGATCCCCACGGTCACCGGCACGACGAACTCGTCGAACGAGGGCGTGACGACCGTCAGCCCCTCCACGGCCGACAGCACCGAGATCGCGGGCGTGATGATGCTGTCGCCGAAGAACAGCGACGCGCCGAAGATGCCAAGGCCGGCAAGCACGGTGACCGTCCGGCGGGCCGGCGCGGCGCGGCCGCGCAGATGCCGGATGAGAGCGATCAGGGCCATGATGCCGCCCTCGCCGTCGTTGTCCGCGCGCATGATCAGCAGCACGTACTTGACGGTCACGATGATCGTGATCGCCCAGAAGACCAGCGAGATGACGCCGTAGACGTCGACGGGGTTGACGGACACCGGGCGCGCCGCGTCGCGGGAGAAGATCGTCTGGACCGCGTACAGCGGGCTCGTCCCGATGTCGCCGAAGACCACGCCCAGCGCCCCGACCGTGAGCGCCGTGGTCCCGGAACGGCCGGTCGAGCTCTGATGTGGCGGTTGAGCCACGCGTCAGACGCTACTGAGGAGCGCCTGCTGCTTGGCAGTCGGTCAGGTGGAGCGCAGTGCTTCCGTGGGTGACAGCCGCGTCGCGCGCAGCGCGGGGTAGAGGCCGGCGACAGCGCCGATGAGCAGCGCCGCGGCGAGGCCGCCGCCCGCGGCCGACGCCGGCACCACGACGCGCCAGCCCTGGCCAGCGGCGTAGCCGCCGGTGACGAGTGCGCCGAGCGCGACGCCGGCGACGCCGCCGAGCACGGACAGCAGCAGCGCCTCGGCGAAGAACTGCGCGGCGACATGCCGGCGGCGCGCGCCGAGCGCCCGCCGCAGCCCGACCTCCGAGCGGCGCTCGAGCACCGAGATCACCATCACGTTGGCGATGCCGACGCCGCCCACGAGCAGCGCGACCGCGCCGAGGCCGAGGAACAGCGCGGTGAAGGCGCCCTTCGCGGCCGCGCGTGCCGCCAGCGCGTCCGACGGCCGGCTGACGTCGATCTCCTCGGGGTGCTCGGGGTTCGCGCTCGGCGGGATCAGATTGCGCGCCACCGTCACGGCGTCGGGCTGTGCGCGCACGTACAGGGTGCCCGCGTGCCGATCGGTCCCGAACATCGTCTTCGCCGCCGGGTATCCGATCAGCGCCGCACGGTCGAGGTCGGGCACGAGCGGAACGTGGCGCATGATCCCGACGACCGCCAGCCAATGACCGCTCGCGTAGACCTGCACGCCGACGCGGTCGATGCCGAGCCGCTGGGCGGTGACCGCGCCGAGCACGACCGCGGGGTAGCGCTCCAGCGCGGCGTCGAGGAACCGCCCGCGCGCCATCGTCGCGCCGGCCGCGCGCGGCAGACCGATCTCGGCTGCGAGCAGCGCGATCCCGCCGGTCTCCTCCGCCGGGATGCGGTCCGTTCGCCGCACGGTCGCCGAGATCGACGAGGTCGCTGCCGCGGTCTGCACCGACGGCATCCCGCGGATCGCCGCCGGCGCGCTGCTCGGCATCGTGGCGTTCTCACCGAAGAAGCTCTGGCCGGGGGCGGCCGTGAGCAGGTTCGTGCCGAGCTTGTCGAGGCGGTCGAGCAGATTCTGCTTCGAGGACTGCGAGATGCCCAGGACGGCGACCATCGATGCGATCCCGATCGCGATCCCGAGCGCCGACAGGACGGCGCGAAGGCGGCGCGTGCGAAGCCCGATCGACGCGAGCCGGACGAGGTCGCGGGCGAGCAGGCGGCTCTTCATACGAGCTGCCCGTCGCGGATCTCGACGCGTCGCGGCAGCGCGTCGGCGATCTCGTGATCGTGCGTGATGACCGCGATCGTCGTGCCCTGCGCGTTGAGCTCCCGTAGCAGCGCGACGACCTCGTCGGTGCGATGGCTGTCGAGGTTGCCGGTCGGCTCGTCGGCCAGCACGATCGCGGGATTGGCGACGATCGCACGTGCGATCGCGACGCGCTGGCGCTCGCCGCCGGAGAGCTGCGCGGGCACGTGCCCGAGGCGATGCTCCATGCCGACGCGCTCGAGGGCCGCGCGGGCGAGCGTGCGCCGGCGGGCCATCGGCGTGCCTGTGTAGAGCAGGCCGTCGGCGACGTTGTCGAGCGCCGCCATCCCGTCGAGCAGGAAGAACTGCTGGAACACGAAGCCGATGCTGCGCGCGCGCAGCGCCGCCAGCTCGTCGTCCGACGCGCCGGCCATGTCGCGCTCCTCGACGAGCACGGTCCCGCTCGACGGGCGGTCGAGCGTGCCCATGATCTGCAGCAGCGTCGTCTTGCCCGAGCCCGACGGCCCGACGATCGCGAGCAGCTCACCCGCGTCGACGCCCAGCGACACGCCGGCGAGCGCGTCCACGCCGCCCGCGTAGCGCTTGGTCACGTCGCGCAGCTCGAGGACGCGCCGCTTCACTGAGGTACCCGGGCGCGATCGCCGGGGTGGACCTGGCCGCCGGTCAGCTCCACGTAGCCGTTGGCGAACTGACCGGGAACGACGTTCACGAGCCGGCCGTCGGCGAGCTCGAGCGCATAGCGGCCACCGGGGCGCGCGATCAGCGCCTGGACCGGTACGGCCAGCACGT
>JAWVFZ010000493.1:0-12007 GCA_033855555.1 Solirubrobacteraceae bacterium | reverse complement strand
ACGTCGCGCAGCTTGTGCTCGTCGAGCTTGGAGCGCGCCATCGCCATCGTCAGCTTGCCGCCGTAGATCGGTGGCGCGTTCTTCTGGCCGATCTGGCGGATCACGAAGGGCAGCGCGCCGAGATGGTCCTCGTGACCGTGCGTGACCACGATCGCCTCGATGTCGTCCGCCCGCTCGCGCAGGTAGGTGAAGTCCGGGAGGACGAGGTCGATGCCGACCATCTCGGCGGTCGGGAAACGCAGGCCGACGTCGACCACGACGATCCGGCCGTCGTACTCGACGACCGTCATGTTCTTGCCGATCTCGCCCAGTCCACCGAGCGGGAGGACGCGCAGCGTGCCGCTCAACGGGTGGCCGTTTCCAGCAGGCCGTGGCGCTCGAGCATGGACCGGACGGCCTCGCGCTCGGCGTCGTCGGCGGGCACCATCGGCAGCCGGTGGGTCTCGTTCGGGACCAGGCCGAGCATGTGGAGGGCGGCCTTGGTGCAGGTCGGGCTTGCCGTGATGAACAGCGTGTCGAAGACGTCGCGCAGGGACGCGTCGATCTCGGCGCGGCGCTCGGGCTCGTCGACCATGCGCCGCATCTCGTCACCGACGATGTGGCTGGCGACGAGGATGCCGCCGGCGCCGCCGAAGTCGAGCGTCCGGGCGAGCGTGCCGTCGTTGCCGGCGTAGACCTCGAGACCATCGATCGGCTGGAGGTCGTCGTCGTTGGCCTGCTTGACCCCGGTGATGCCATCGATCTGCGCCAGCTCGGCGAGCACGTCCGGCGGCATGTTCGTCGCCGTGCGGCCGGGGATGTTGTAGAGCAGGATCGGCTTGTCGGTGGCCTTCGCGACGGTCTCGTAGTGGGCCCTTATCCCGCGCCGGTTGGGCTTGTTGTAGTACGGGGTGACGCTCAGCGTGGCGTCGACGCCGAGCGCGGTGGCGCGCTCGGTCATCTCGACGGCATGGCGGGTGTCGTTGGACCCGGTGCCGCCGATGATCGTGATCCCCGCGGGCTTCTCCTGGACGGCGAGCTCGATGACGCGCATGTGCTCGTTGGTGTCCAGGGTCGCGGACTCGCCCGTCGTGCCGCACACCACGAAGCCGTCGGACCCGTGCCCGGCCAGGTGGTGCATCAGCGAGACGAAGGTCTCCTCGTCGACGCTGCCGTCCTCGTGGAACGGCGTGACGATGGCGGTGATGATCGTGCCGAGTGCTCCCACGCCAGGGCATTGTCCCAGACGGGACGTACGCTGGCAGTTCGATGCAAGACACGGATCGAACCGAGCTCGCCCTGGAGGTCGCCGCCGTCCGCTGGAAGCTTCCGGACGGCGACTTCGCCGTGCTCGTCGGGCTGACCGACGAGGGCGAGGAGGTCACCGTCACCGGAGCGCTCGCCGACGTCCAGGCGGGCGAGGTCATCGACGTGCGCGGCGCCTTCCGCAAGCACGCCAAACACGGCTGGCAGTTCGCGGCCGAGGGCGTGCGCGTGCGCGAGCCGGTCGGCGAGGACGCGTTGCTCGCGTACCTGGGCGCGGTCAAGCATGTGGGCGAGCGCAGCGCCCGCTGGCTGCTGGACGCACACGGGCCCGCCGTGCTCGCCGTCATCGACGCCGACCCGCACGGCCGGCTGCTGGAGGCGCCGGGAATCGGCAAGGCCCGCATCGGCGCGGCCACCGAATCCTGGCGCGAGCAGGGAGGCCTGCGGGCGCTGCGGCTCTTCCTCGACGGCCACGGCGTGCCGGCGGCGGTCGCCGCGCGCGTCTATCGCGCGTTCGGCGCCGGCTCAGTCGAGCTCCTGCAGGCCGACCCCTACGCGCTCACCCAGCTCGACGGCATCGGCTTCGCAACGGCCGACGCACTGGCACAGGCGCTCGGCGTGCCCCCGGATCACCCCGGGCGGCTCGACGCCGGCGTCATGCACGCCCTCGCGCTGGCCGAGGACGACGGCCACTGCCATCTCCCCCGCGGCGAGCTCGAGGAGCGCGCCCGGCGCCTCCTTGGCACGGACGCTTCGGACCGCATCGACGGGCTGGCGGCGGCTGGGAGGCTCGAGATCGACGACAGCGCGCGCGTAGCCGACGCAGCGCTGGCGGCGATCGAGCGGCGCCTGGCGGCGCGTGCGCGGGCGCTGGCGCGCGACGAGCCCGTGCTGAAGCTTCGTGACGAGACGCGCGCGACGACCGGCGGCTTCGTGCCCACCGACGACCAATGGGCCGCGGTGACGCGCGCGCTGCGCAGCAGGCTCTCGATCCTCACCGGCGGCCCGGGGGTCGGCAAGACCGCCTCGATGCGCGCACTGGTCGACCTCATGCGCGCGAACAAGCGCGCGGTCCGCCTCTGCGCCCCGACCGGCAAGGCAGCGCGGCGCCTCGCGGAGCTGACGGGCGCCGAGGCAACCACCATCCACCGCTTGCTGGAGTGGAATCCGTCCCCACCCACCCCGGGCTTCGGCCGCGATGCGGGGAATCCCGTCGACGGCTGCGACATGCTGATCGTCGACGAGGCGTCGATGCTCTCGCTGCGGCTGGCCGAGCCGTTGCTCGACGCCGTCGGGCCGCGCACGCACGTGCTCCTGGTCGGCGACGTCGACCAGCTCGCACCGGTCGGCCCCGGCCGCGTGCTGGACGACCTGATCGCGTCCGAGGCGATCCCCGTCACGCGCCTGACGCAGATCTTCCGCCAGGCGGCCCGTTCGCTGATCGTGCGCGCCGCGCACGCGATCAACCACGGCGAGGCGCCGCCGACGGTCCCGTCGGAGGACGGCCTGCGCGACTTCTTCCTGATCGAGCGCGCCGGCGCGGCCAGCGTCTTCGACGAAGTGGTGTCCCTGGCCACCGAGCGCCTCCCGCGCCATTACGAGCTCGATCCCGCGGCCGACATCCAGGTCCTGGCGCCCATGTACAAGGGCCCGGTCGGGATCGACGCCCTCAACGCCGAGTTGCGCGGGCGCCTGAACCCCGACGGCCGCGCGATCCCCGGGACGCCGTTTCGCCTCCAGGACAAGGTGATCCAGACCAAGAACTCGCATGAGTTCGCGGTGATGAATGGCGAGACGGGCGTGCTCGTCCACCACGACGACGATCGCGACCGCGTACTGCTCGCGACCGACGACGGTCGCCGCGTGTCGCTTCCGGTCAAGGAGCTCGCGACCTTCAAGCTCGGGTTCGCCAGCTCCGTCCACAAAGCCCAGGGCTCGCAATGGCGCGCCGTCGTCGTGGTGCTCGCGCGCGCACATCACCTGATGCTCACCCGCAATCTGATCTACACGGGCATCACCCGCGCCAGCGAGCTGCTCGTCCTCGTCGCCGAGCCCGGCACGGTCATCACCGCAGCGCGCCGCATCGAGGCGCGCGCCCGCCACACGCGACTGGCCGAGCTGGTCGGCGGCTGACGCGCGCCGGGGTGATCGTCGCTCAGGGCGACGCGAGCGCAGCCGGCAGGTCGCGGCGACCACTCACGCCAAGCTTGCGGTAGGTCGCGCTGAGATGGAACTCCACCGTGCGCGGGGTGACGACCAGTTCCGTGGCGATGTCGTGATTGGCCATCCCCGTGGCGGCGAGCGCGGCGACCCTGCGTTCGGCCGGGGTGAGCGCCTCCGGCCCGGTCCGCATGACGCGCCGCGGCCGGGCGCCGGACCGGCGCAGCGCCGCCAGCACGCGTTCGCCGAGGACCGTCGCCTCACAGCGATGGGCCAGCTCGGCCGCGTCGTGGAGGACCTCGCGAGCCTCCGCGCGACGACCGTGGACCAGTAGGGCTGCCCCGAGGTCGCCGAGCACATGGGCGCGGGCGAGCTGGGCAGGCGAGCCTTCGAGGATCCGCGCGGCCTGCTCGAGGTCGGCGATCGCACCGTCGCCGCCATGGACGGCCGCCCGCGCCCGCAGCGCGAGCCCGATCGCACGGGGCGCGCCGAAGCGGGTCGCCAGCGTGAGCTCCTCCTCGAGCAGCGAGGAGGCTCGCGGTATGTCGCCGAGCTCCGCAAGCGCCAGCGCGGCGCGGGAGCGCCAGTCGACGATCGCAGGGTTGGGCTCGCCGGCCTCCTCGAGGAGCCTTCCGCATGCGAGGAGGTCCGCCGCCGCCGCCCCAGGATCTCCGTCGGCGAGGCGCAGGCCTCCGCGGGCGTGCAAGGCCATGATTGCCGTGTACGTGGCCGAGGGGTCACCGGCGTGGGAGGCGACCCCCGGGCTCTCCAGGACCTCACGCGCCTGGTCGGGCTGGTCGCGCTCGAGCAGCACCTCCGCGAGCAGTGCGGCGATGGCCGGTACGCCGACGCTCCACGCCCGGCGGGCGAGCACGAGCGCCCACCGCCCGTCTGACTCGGCGCGCCCGAGCGCGCCGCGCCGCAGGAGCATCTCCGTCCGCATGGCCCACACCGGAGAACGCTCGTAGTCGGCACCGTGGGCCGCGGCTGCCGAGATGGACGCGTCGAGCACCGCCTCGGCGTCATCCAGGCGGTCGGCGATGATCAGGCAGCGGGCGGCCTGGGGCACGACATAGTCGGCCGCCACGACGGAGGAATCGGGCAGTTTGGCCAGGGCGCGCAGCGATAGCTCCGCGGTCCGCTCGGCGGACTCACCAGCCATGGCCATGTCGGCGGCCACCGCGGTGAGCTCGGCCGCGCCGACCGGCCCGCCCGCGTCGACACGGCTGCGCAGGCGCGCCGAGTGGTCGGCGACGCGGCGCCGAGTCGCGGGGTGAAGGCGCGCGATATTGCCGATCTGGCCCTCGACTTCGCCGATGAGTGACGCGTCGGCGCCGGGCGAGTCCAGCAGCGCGCGCTCCAGCAGCTCCACGCCCTCCGCCGATCGCGACGCCGCGCCGAGCTGCGCTCCGAGCAGCAGCCCCGCCCGTAGCCGCACGCTGGGGTCGCGCGTCGTCTCGAGGGCTCCGCGGAGGTGCTCGACGGCGGGCTCCACCTGGAGGGTCAGCATCTCTGCCGTGCCGAGCTCGAGCAGCAGCGCCGCGTGCTGCGCCGCGGCAGGCGGCTCGTCGAGAGCACGCCGAAAGGCGGTGACCGCCGCCTCGTGCGCCCCGCGCGCGAACTCCAGGCGCCCGATGCGGACGAGCTGCTCGCACGTCCAACGATCACCGCGCGGTTCGGTGCCGACCAACTGCGCCGCGATCCGCTCGGGCGCCGCGCCCTCGCGCGCGAGTAACCGCGCCGCCCGGCCGTGGGCGAGCCCGCGCTGTCCCGCGGGAAGGTCGGCGTAGACGGCGCTGCGAACGATCGGATGCACGAAGGCCAGAGGCCGTCGTGCCTCGACGATCCCGGCCGCGGCAAGCGTGTCCGCCGCCTGGGCCGCCGCCTCGCCGTCCAGGCCGGCGATCGCGCCGGCGTGACGCACGAGTACCTCGTCGCCGAGCACGGCGGCGGCACGCGCCAGCTCCCGCGTCGGCTCGGACAGTGCGGCAATCCGCCCGGCGATCGAGTCCACGACCGTTGGCGGGACGATGGCGCCGACGTCCGCGGCTACGGTCCCGCCGCCCGCGCGGAGTGTCGCGGCCAGCTCCCCCACAAAGAAGGGGTTGCCGCCGGTCGCGGTGTGACATGCGCGACATGTCTCGCGATCGGCGTCGGGAACGACATGGCGGAGGAGGCGCACCGTTGCCTGTTCACTCAGCGCACGCGGACGCAGCGTCACCGCGTCCGGCGTGGCCGCGAGGGCTGCGGCGAGCGGCTCCCCGTTGGGCGGGCGCATGGCGACGACGACAAGGGTGCGGAGGTCGGTGAGCCGGCCGGCGAGGTACGCCAGGAAGCGCAGCGACGGGAGGTCGGCCCAGTGCGCGTCATCAACGACCAGCGCGACGGGCTGCCGGGCGGCAAGGTTGGCGGTGAGCCAGTACAGCCCGTGCACGGCGTCGGCGAGCGCTTGGCGTCCGGCCGCGGGCGCCGGCGTCCGCGGGCCGAGGTCCGCGCCCAGGACGCCGGCGGCCAGCCTTGCCTGCCCGGCGAACGCGTCGACCGCGTCGCGCGCGGCGTGCTCGAAGAGCTGGCGCGCCACGCCGAAGCCGGCCTCACGCTCAAACTCCGCGCCGCGCGCGCGGAGCACGTGGAGTCCCGCCTCGGCGGCGCGTTCTCGCGCGACGCGCAGCAGCGCGGTCTTGCCGATGCCGGCCACACCCCTGAGCACAAGCAGCCGGCCCGGGCCCTGGGTCGCGTCGCGCACCGCCCCCGTGATGGCTTCGAGCTCGGACGTCCGCTCGAGCAGCGGGCTGGGCCGATTGTCGGGTGCTGCGGTCCGCTGGTGGCCGATAGCTCTAATTCTAGTGGCGGTCCCGTGGAAGTCTACGGTCCGCGGCGGGCCCCGGCTGGAAGGATCAGCCGATGCGTCTCTCGCGGTCTGGGGTGTTGGTCGCGATGGCGCTCATGGCCGCATTCGCGACCGCGTCTCTCGCCTCCGCGCCGCTCGCAGGGGCCGCCATCCCGCAGGGCAACCTCGTCCAGAACGGGGGCGCCGAGCAGCCGGCGGCCCCGCCGAGCGACACCGGCGTCGCGCCCCCCACCGACTGGTCCTCGGCGCCGGGCTTCACGGTGATGGCCTACGGACGCAACGTCTTCCCGCCGACCTCGGTCAGCAACGGCATCGGCGGGGGGACCAACTTCTTCGCGGGCGGCCCCAACGTCCCCAGCAGCGCGGCGGACCAGTTCATCGACATCTCGGGGGCCGCGCCGGAGGTCGATGCGGGGCACGTGCGGGCGACCCTCAGCGCGTACCTCGGCGGGGTCGCCAATCAGGGCGACGCCGCGAGCGTGACCGTGACGTTCAACTCCGACGCGCTTGGCGATGGCTCCGACCTCGGCTCGGCCCTCACGGTCGGACCTGTGACGGCGAGCGACCGCAACGACGTGACGACGCTGCTCAGACGCGAAGCGAGCGTCACCGTCCCGGCCGGCGCCCGCTCGATTCGCATCCTGATCGCAACGACGCGCACGGATGGCGCGTACGACGACGGCTACGCCGACAACGTCAGCCTGCTGCTGAGCGACATCACTTCCCCTCCTCCACCTCCTCCCCCGCCGCCGCCTCCTTCTCAGCCCCCCTCGGGGCCCGCCGTGCCGCAGGTCACCGCCGTCCACGCCGCCGCCCCGATCGTCGCCGGCCAGACTGCCGTCGTGAGCGCGGACCTCGACGGGCCGGCCCAGCGCCTGCTCTGGGACCTCAACGGCGACGGCAAGCCCGACGTGGGCTGTGACGGTTCCCAGACGACGCTGAGCTTCCGCGCGCCGACCGGAGTGACCCAGATCGCGGTTCAGGCCGTCGGCGCGGCGGGCAAGGGACCCGTGTTCGCACAGGCGCTCGCGGTCGCGCCCGGGACAACGGGCGGGTCCGCGCTCGAGCGGCGCGTCCGGGCCTTCGTTGCCAAGGGGCCGGCGGTGACCGCGTGCGGGCACGCCTCCGACCTGCCCGCGATCACGTCCGTCTTCGACAAGGGGCTGGCCAATCGGCTCGACGACGAGATCTGTCACCAGATGACGGTGCACGTTGGCCTGACGACGCACGCTCTTGAGATCTCCGGCTGCCTGTTTCGCATCCACTCGCTTGCCGAGGTCCCGGCCGCAGAGCGCGGCCTCTTCACCCTCCTGTCCGGTGCGCTGAACGTCTCGACCCACAAGCTCATCGGCGAGGTCCCGCACGTGTTTGCGAACTCGACGGCCTACCGGGCAACGGGCGCGATCCTCGTCGACGGAGTCCGGCTCGCGCCGCGCAATGGCGCGAGCATCATCGTGGCCCCCTCCTTCTACAAGGTCCTCAGCTCCGACGCCGCGTTCACGGTCGGAGGCATCAGGCTTCGCGATCAGCGCGACTTCAGCCTCGACACCACCCCCGGCGCGACGGGACGGATCCCGCTCGGCTCCTTCCCGCGCCTGGCCGGCGGCTTGGCCGCGTTGGGCGGGTTCTCCCTCACCGGCGACGTCCGGGTCACCCTCATCGCCGGCACCCCGGAGACCTCCGCGGGCGCCGAGATCGCAGCTCATCTCCAGCTTCCGAGCTTCCTGGAGGTGGGCGGGATCCACGTCCAGGGCGACGTGAGGCTGCAGGTGACCGGTGACGGCAAAATCGTGCTCGACAACCTCCGCATCGGTCCCATCGACGCGGCGATCGGACCGCTCGGCGTGCAGGGCCTGCAGATCGACTACACCCGGGCCACCGAGGAATGGAAGGGCCAGGGCGAGCTGTGCGTCGTGGTCGTCTGCCTCGACGCCCGCGAGATCCCGGGCGAGGCCCCGCCGGGCGGCGTCCTGATCCGCCACGGCCAGCTCGTGCGGGCCTACGCGAACCTCAACTTCCCCGACCCCGGCATCACGCTCTTCGCCGGCGTCCAGCTCAACCGGATCGGCGCCGGCATCGGGCTGGGTCCTCCGCGCTTCCTGGGCGGCGCCCGCCTGACGGCGCTGGGCATCTTCCAGGTCGATGGCGCCCTCGTGCTCGCGCTCCCCACCGACGCGACGCCGTTCTTCCTGACACGCGAGGAGAACGGCAACGACTTCCCGCCGTCCTTCTACGGCCGCCCGTACAAGCGCTTCACACTGGCCCTGGGCGCAGACGCGTCCCTCAAGGTCCCGTTGCTCTCCGACCCGATCGGGCTCGCGAAGGCCTACTTCCTCTACGAGGCGCCCGGCTACGTGGCCTTCGGCGGCGGAGTCGACGCAAACTTCCTCGATGTCCTGTCCCTCAACGGCGGCGTCGACGGCGAGTTCAACGCCGCCAACGGGCGCTTCAACCTGAGCGGGCACGTCAGGGTATGCGTCGCCGACGTCGTCTGCGCAGGCGCGATCGCGTACCTGTCAAGCGTAGGCGTCGGCGGCTGCGTCACCATCGACGCGTTCTTCGGCGACCTCAACATCGGCGGGGGCGTCGTCTACAACCCGTTCGACATCAAGCTCTGGCCCTTCGACGGATGTCGTTGGTCGCGCTTCAGGGACGACAACGTCTTCGAGGCCCGGGCGGCCCAGACAGGGCCGATCACCGTGCACATCGCCGCTGGGCAGCGTAGCCAGGCCGTTGCTCTGGACTCCCTCTCGAGCGCTGCGCGGGTGCGCGTGGTGTCGCCCGATGGCACCGCGGTGGAGAGCCCGGACGGCCCCGGCACCACGCTCACGCCGGCGGTGCGCATACTGCGCTCCGAGCAGCTACACCAAACGGTCGTCGGCCTCGTCAATCCGAAGCCCGGCGACTACACGATCGAGACGCTGCCCGGATCGCCGGCGATCACCAACGTCGCCAAGGCGACGGACCCGCTTCCGGCCCGGGTGACCGCCAGCGTCCGCGGGCAAGGCGCCCGGCGCACCCTGGCCTACGACATCCGGCAGCGCCCCCAGCAGACGGTGACCTTCGTCGAGGTCAGCGGCGTCACGCAGCGCCCGATCGGCACGGTCAGCGACAGGCGTGGCACGCTGGCATTCACGCCCGCCCCGGGCACCGACGTGCGCCACATCGTGGCGCAGTTCACGCTCGACGGCATCCGCGCCGAGACGCGCACCGTGGCGAGCTTCAGGCCTCCGTCGCCGCGCCTCGGCCGCCCCGCGCACCTGCGCGTGCGCCGTCGGGCAAGCACGCTCGTCGTGAGCTGGCGACGGGTCCCGGGCGCCACCGATTACGAGCTGGTCACGACGTCGCCGAGCGGTGGGCAGCGGATCACACGGGCACGCGGAGCGGCCGCGACCCTGCGCGGGGTACCCGTCACGAGCGCCGGTCGTGTCTCCGTTCGCGCCGTCGCGACGATGCGCCAAGGCGCCCCGGCATCGGCGCGGTTCCGCGCCACACGACGTCCGAGGACCCGCTTCGGAGCGCTCCCGGCCCTACGCCGCTGACGAGGACCCCGGCTACGAGAAGTACATCGGCGCGGGCTTGTGAGCCTCGCGCGCGACGACGTGGGTGACCGGGGCGTCGACCATTCGCGCGACCCGGCCGGGGAGATCCATCATCAGCCAGCGCGAGGAGGCGCCGGGCAGCGTCGAGACGACGATCTCGTCGTAGGAGCCGGGGTCCCAAGCCTCGATCACGGCGACGCACGGATCGGTGTCGCCGAGCATCCCGTGCGCGTCTATCCCGGCCTCGTGGAGGTGCGTCAGCGCCATGGTCATCCGTTCCCCCAGCCCCCCGTGAGAATCCTGCGGGACGATCAGGGTGACGTCGATCGGGCCTCGGGCTGCGCGCGCTCGCAGCGCGGCCAGGAGGTCATCGGAATCGGCTGTGCGGTTGGCGACCACGAGGAGTCGCGTCTTCCAGGCCATTGTGCCCTCCAGTGTCTTGCTCCTACTGAGGTACTCCCCTCTACGCAGAGGCGCAATCGTCATACCTCTGTCCATGACCGCTGTCGGTCCGGCGGTCAGCCGAGCTCGTCGGTGAACCGCCGCGGCACGCGCGGCGGGGCGACGCCGCCCTCCTCCTCCCAGAGCGTGATGACGATCAGCTCAGGCCCCTCCCGCCGGCAGACGAACACCAGCGAGCGGTCGCGCAGGTCGCGCACCCGGTAGGTCCCGCGGTCCTCCTCGACGCGCCCGGCCTCCCATGCCAGCGCCACGCGGCGGATGACGTCGGCCTTCGCATCGAGCGTCCCGGCGACGCGCTGGCGGAAGCGCTCGGCAGCATGGTCGGTGACGGCGACGAGAACCGTCATCGACGCACGTATCGCCGCAGGGGCCGGTCCATCCACTCCCCTGCCGGACCGGCATCGCGCCAGCCGCGATCCTCGTAGAAGCGCCGGCCGTGCCCGTTGGCCTCGAAGACCTCGAGCTCCGCAGCGCCTGCCGCTTCGGCTTCGGCCAGGAGTCGCGTGCCGACGCCCGCCCCCTGGGCGACCGGGTCCACGTACAGCGTTGTGAGGACGCCTTCGCGGACCGACGCATAGCCGACGATGCGGCCATCGACCTCGTCGACCCAGAACGCCGCGCGCGCCGCGCCCAGCACGTCTCGCCACGCCGCCGTGCGCTCCTCGAGGTCCATCCCGGCCAGGAAGTCGGCGTCGAGGATCTCGGCGTAGGCGTGCTGAAAGGTGCGCACCTCTACGCGGGCGAGCGCCTCGGCGTCGTCCACCGTGGCGCGCCGGATCACAGCAGGTGCTCGAGCCCGATCACAGGCGAGCGGTCCAGCGATCCGACCTTGCGGATCGCCAGCAGCACACCGGGCATGAACGACTCGCGATTGATCGAGTCGTGGCGGATCGTGAGCGTCTGCCCGACGTCCCCCAGGATGACCTCCTGGTGGGCGACGAGACCCGGCAGGCGCACCGAGTGGATCGGCGCGTCCCCGTCCATCAACTCGGCCGTGCGGGCGGCCGTGCCTGAGGGCTTGTCGAGCTTCTGGTCGTGGTGGAGCTCGATGATCTCCGCCTTCGCCATGTGCCTGGAGGCCTCGGCGGCGAACTGCATCATGAGCACGGCCCCGATCGCGAAGTTCGGGCAGAAGAGCACGTTGGCGGGTGGGTGGGATCCCAACTCCGACAGGGCGCCCACATCGAACCCGCTCGTCCCGATGACCACGTCGACGCCGGCGGCGACGGCCGCGCGCGCGTTGTCCAGTGCCTGGTCCGGCTGCGTGAAGTCCACGAGCACATCTGCGGCGCCGAGCACCTCGGCGACCGACGTGCCCAGCGCGGGATCGGCCCGGCCGGTGAGCTCCATGTCGTCGGCTCCTTCGACCGCCGCACACACCGTCTGCCCCATCCTTCCAGCGGCGCCCGCGACGGCGACGCGGATCAAGGTCACGCCAGGACCCCGAGCGGCTCCATCGCCGAGTCGAAGACCGACTGGTCGGCGCCGATCCCGGCCGCGCTCAGCTTCTCGGGAGCGAACAGGTCCTGTGCCAGCCCCTCGATGTCCTCGAGCGTCACGGCATCGATCCGCTCGACCATCTCATCCACGCTGAGCAGCGGCATTCCCGAGAGCACGCTTGACCCGAGGCGGTTCATCCGCGCCGTGGTCGACTCCAGCGCCAGCACCATCCGCCCCTTGACGTTCTCCTTGGAGCGCGACAGCTCCTCGGCCGTGGCGGGGCCCGCCCGGAAGCGGTCGAGCTCGG
>JAWVFZ010000492.1:0-8027 GCA_033855555.1 Solirubrobacteraceae bacterium | reverse complement strand
TCGATCGCATTCGCCCCCGGGACGATCTTCGTCGGGACGAGCCCGGACGTCTGGCCCGGCCCTGCGTTGGCCGCGCTCTCGACCGAGACCGGCGCGGCTGCCGCCGGGTTCGCCGGCGATACCGTCGACTACGCGGCGTACGTTGCCTACGCCGGTCAGACGCTCTACGTCGGCGGCAGTAGCAGCGGCGACGCACGCCGCTTCTGGATCCTTCGCACGCGCCCGCCGCATGCGACGACTGCTCCCGCGCTGGCGGGCGAACCGCTGGTCGGCGCGACGCTGACGTGCTCCGACGGCGTCTGGAGCGCAGAGCCCGCTTCGCTGTCGCGCCGCTGGCTGCGGGACGGCTCGCCCATCGACGGCGCCACGGGCTCGAAGTACGTCGCCACCGGCGCCGACGCGGACCGTGCGGTCGCCTGCGAGGTCACGGCCGCCAACGAACGCGGAAGCGACGCGGCCACCACCCCAGCCGTGACGGTGAAGGGCGTCACGCCGCCGGTGACCGGGCCCGGCGACGAGGGCGGCAAGCCCATCGTGACTGCGCCTGCGACCGCGCCCAAGGTGAAGAAGGCATCGTGCAGGGTCCGCAAGGGCGCGGTGCGATGCACGCTCACCTTCGACGGCGCCCCGCGCAAGGTGAGCGCCAGGCTGCTCAGCGGCAAGAAGGTCGTTGCGAAGGCCGGCGGTTCCAAGACGCTGACGTTCAAGGCACGCAAGCGGTTGAAGCCCGGGCGCTACACGCTCGCCATCACCGGCGGCGCGAACCTGCGGGTGACCGTCAAGAAGTGACCCGCCCTCATTCGGCCGGCTCGATGAGCCGCGTCTCGTAGGCGTAGATCACGGCCTGGACGCGGTCACGGAGGCCGAGCTTGCCCAGCAGACCCGACACGTGCGACTTGACCGTGGCTTCCGAGACGACCAGCGCCGCAGCGATCTCGGCATTGGAGAGCCCCGAAGCCAGCATCCGGAGCACCTCCTGCTCGCGCTGGGTGAGCGCGTCCAGCGCGCCTGGCTGGCGAGAGACGGGAGCGGGAAGGCGGCGCGCGACCTGATCGAGCAGCTGGCGGGTGACCGCAGCCGAGAGCACGGCGTCTCCCGCCGCCACCGCGCGCACCGCTGCCACAACCTCCTGTGTCGGCGCGTCCTTGAGCAGGAAGCCGCTGGCGCCCGCCCGCAGCGCATCGATGATGTACTCGTCGAGGCCGAAGGTGGTCAGGATCAGCACCCGCTGTCTGGGCAGCCTGCGGGTGGCTTCGATGCCGTCGACTCCGGGCATGCGGATGTCCATCAGCACGACGTCCGGAGCATGCTCGGTGGCTGCGAGGACCGCCTCCTCCCCCGTGCCCGCCTCGGCGACCACCTGGATGTCGCCGGTCGACTCCAGAACGGCCTTGAACCCGGCTCGCATCATCGGCTGGTCGTCGGCGATAACCACGCGCAGCGTCGTCATGCGTCAGCTCCGGAGTAGGGCAAGGTGGCGACGACCTCGAAGCCGCGGTCGGCCCGCGGTCCCGCGGAGAGCGTGCCGCCGAACATGCTCGCCCGCTCGCGCATGCCGATCACCCCGTGACCGTGCGCCCCTCGGTCTGACGAGCCGCGATGAGCGTCGTCGCCATCGTCGGCGATCGTGAGCCTGAGCCCATCGGATCCGTAGGACAGCGTGACCGTGGCATGTGCGCCGGCGGCGTGCTTGATCACGTTCGTCAGCGCCTCCTGAACGATGCGAAACGCCGATAGCTCCACCGTGTCGTCGAGCGGTCGCGGCCGGCCTTGAATCGCGAGCTCGGCGTCGAGCCCGGCAGCGCGGGACTGCTCGAGAAGCCTGTCGAGATCGGCCAGGCCGGGCTGGGGTGCGAGCTCTGCCTTGTCGTCTCCGCCGGCGCGGAGCAGCATCAGGGTCCGATGCATCTCGGCCATCGCCTGCCGGCCGAGGTCGGCGATCGCCAGCGTGCTCTGGGCAACGCGCTCGTCATCGCTGGTCGCACCGAGCGCCTGCGCCTGAACGACCATCAGACTCACGTTGTGGGCGACCACGTCGTGCAGTTCCTGGGCGATACGCAGCCGCTCCTCGGCGACCGCCCGTTCGGCGAGCAGCTCGTTCTCCCGCACCGCCCGTTCCGCCCGCTCGCGCAGACCGTCCACCACGCGTGCCCGCGCGCCTCCATAGAGACCGAGCGCCACGGCCGCCGAACACGACGCGACCGAAACGATCGCGTCGCCGAGCAGGCCGCCGTGCTCGTCGATCCGCCCCCACCCGGCCGCCGCGACGATCGAGGCGAAGATGACCGCACCGGCAGCGGCAGCCGTCGTGGCCCACGTCTGCCGCGAAGCAATGGTGTACAGGACCGCAAGCGCCGGCAGCAAAAGCGTCTGGACTTCGGGCAGCACCGCTCGCGCGGCGATCGCCAGAACCAGCGCCGCCAGCGGCTGGCTGTTGCGGAGAAACAGCGGCGGAATCGATCCCGCCAGGAGCAACAGCACCCACGGCTCGTCCTCGTGGATCGCCCGGTACACCAGCGTCACCGTGACCAGGGCGGTGATGGCGGTGATCAGCGCGACGTCGCCCCATGACGTCGAGAGGCGACGAAGGCGCGCGCTCAGGGCCAGCGACATTCGCTGAGGGTATTCCCGGCCCAGAGCGCGCACCATCCGATCTAGACGTCTCGGGTGCGGAGCCCCACGGCAGCCACAGCGATCGTCGCGGCGGCGTAGCCGGCGAACACCGCCAGCCCGACCCACGGCGACAGGGTGTGTGCCTGATGTCCGATCTTCATGATCGCCGCCCCGGCATTGCTGGGCAGGTACGGATCGATGGCATCCGAGGTGCTCGCCGGCAGGAAGGACACCAGCGGCGGCAGGACGAACATGATCGCGGCGAACGATGCGATACCCGCAGCGGTGTTGCGCACGATCGCGCCGATCCCCAGGCCCAGAAGCCCGGCAAGCGTCAGATAGAGCGCCGAGCCCAGCACGGCGCCGGGCACCCCGCTGTGCGAGAAGGCGATGTCGATGTGCTTGGAGGCGAGGAACGACTGCCCGACGAAGAAGGCGATCAGCGTCGAGGGCACCATCACGGCGAGCGCGACGGCCGAATACACGCCAGCTTTCGCCCACAGGACCGGCAGGCGCTTGGGCACGGCCGCGAACGTCGAACGGATCATGCCCGTCGAGTACTCGCCGGTGATCAACAGCACACCCAGCACGCCGATCGCCAGGACACCGAAGTTGACCCCCACCAGACTCGTGGAGAGCGGATCGAACTCCGCCTTGTCGGCTGCCGTCATCGACGGCCAGCGCGACGCCGTGATCGCGCTGGCGAGAACGCCGAACCCGATGGTGAAGACCGCACTGGCCAGGAGGGTGTAGACCGTGGAGCGCAGCGAGCGCAGCTTGGTCCACTCCGACAGGGCCACGCGAGACTGCGTGACTCGTCCCCCGGACGTTGCGCGGGGGAGATTGACTGGGGTGACTGAGGCGCTCATGCTGCGATCCCTTCGTGCTTGTCGATGTCGGAGGTGGGGTCGACCGGTGCGGTCCCGGTGCGGTACTCGACGTCGTCGCGGGTCAGTTCCATGAACGCCTCCTCGAGCGACGCCTGCTGCGGGATCAGCTCGTAGAGGACGAAGCCGTTGTCGGCTGCGGCCTGTCCGACCTGATCCGCGGTGAGGCCTTCGATCTCGAGAACACCCGGCTCGTCGCTGGAGACCCGTACGTCGGGGCCCAGCACGACCTGGCGCAACTCGGCCGCCTGTGGCGACCGAACGCGCACGATCTTCTTCGACGATTCGCGCACGAAGTCGGCAACGCTGACATCGCGGATCAGCCGGCCCCGGCCGACGATGATCAGGTGTTCGGCCGTCAGCGCCATCTCGCTCATCAGATGTGAGGAGAGGAAGACGGTGCGGCCCTCGGCCGCCAGGGCCCGCAACAGCTCCCGGATCCAGTGGATTCCCTCGGGATCCAATCCGTTGATCGGCTCATCGAGGATCACCGTCTGCGGATCGCCCAGCAGCGCCGAAGCGATGCCCAGTCGCTGGCCCATGCCGAGGGAGAACTGTCCCACTCGCTTGCGCGCCACCTCCCGGAGCCCCACGAGCTCGATCAGGTCATCCACGCGCGAGCGTGGGATCCCCTGGGTCTGCGCAAGCGCCAGAAGATGGTCGTACGCCGACCGTCCGGTGTGGACGGCGTGCGCCTCGAGGAGCACACCGACCTCGTGCAAAGGCGCCGTGTGGTCGCGGTAATGCTTGCCGTTGACGGTCACCTCGCCGGCCGTCGGGGCATCGAGGCCGAGGATCAGGCGCATGGTTGTCGACTTGCCCGATCCGTTGGGTCCGAGGAAGCCGGTGACGATGCCGGGCTTGATCTTGAACGTGAGGTCGTCGACGGCGGTCTTCTCGCCGTATTTCTTTGTCAGGTTGCGCGCATCGATCATCGGTAGGTCCTCGGTTTCGTCAGCCGTCTTTGGCGGCAGAGATCAGTCAGATCAACCTAAGCCGAGCGGGCCTCGTCCACATCGGCCCTCGCGCTGAAGTGCCGGGCGTCGAGCGACGGAGATGCAGAGTGGGCCTCATCCGCTGGGATGAGGCCGATGCGGCGCGTCAGACGGTGACGGCGCCGCGGGAGGCGCTACCGACGAGCTTGGCGTACTTGGCGAGAACGCCGGACACGTCCGGGTTCGGCGGCGGCTCGTAAGCGGCGACGCGCTCGGCGATCTGCTCGTCGCTCAGGTCGACGTCGATGCGCCGGCTGTCGACGTCGACGATGACAGTGTCGCCGTCACGCACCGCGGCGATCGGGCCGCCGAGCACAGCCTCGGGGGCGATGTGGCCGGCCATGAAGCCGTGGGTGGCGCCGCTGAAGCGCCCGTCGGTGAGCAGCACGACGTCCTCCCCCAGCCCGGCGCCGTTGATCGCGGCCGTGACCGCGAGCATCTCGCGCATGCCCGGGCCACCCGCAGGGCCCTCGTTGCGGATGATGACGACGTCGCCGTGCTGGATGCCGCCGTGCGTGGCGGCTTCCATGGCGGCCTCCTCGCCCTCGAAGACCCTGGCGGGGCCCTCGTGGTGACGACGCTCGTGGCCGGCGAGCTTCACCACACAGCCTTCAGGCGCGAGGTTGCCGCGCAGGATGGCCAGGCCACCGGATTGCTTGAGCGGGTTGTCCAACGGGCGCACGACCTGCTGGCCGTCGGCCTCCTGGGCTTCGTCCGCGAGCTCGCCGACGGTCTTGCCCAGCACGGTCGGGGCGTCCTCGTTGAGCATCCCGATCGCCTTCAGGCGCTGGGCCAGGACAGCGGTGCCGCCGGCTTGGAACATGTCCGTCGCGTTGAACTTGCCGCCGGGCCTCAGGTCGCACAGCAGCGGGGTGCGCTCGCTGATGCGGTCGAAGTCGTCGATGTCGAGATCGACACCGGCCTCATTGGCGACGGCGAGCAGGTGCAGCACGCCGTTGGTCGACCCGCCCGAGCTGGCCACGGCCGCGATCGCGTTCTCCAGCGAGGCCTTTGTGATCAGATCGCTGGGACGCAGGTTGCGGCGCAGCACGTCCATGACGAGCTGCCCGGCGTCGTAGGCAGCCTGGGCCTTGCTCGCCTCCTGGGCCGGGACGCCGGACGGGCCCATCGGGCTGATGCCGAGCATCTCGAAGGCCATGGCCATCGTGTTGGCCGTGAACTGACCGCCACAGGCGCCCGCGCCGGGGCTGGCGACGGCTTCGAGCTCGGCGAGCTCCTCGTCGGTCACCTCGCCGATCGCGTGCTTTCCGACCGCCTCGAAGACGTCCATGATCGACACGTCGCGGCCCCGGAAGCGCCCCGGCGGGATCGAGCCGCCGTAGAGCATCACGCTCGGCACGTCGATGCGCGCGAGCGCCATCACCGTGCCGGGGATCGTCTTGTCGCAGCCGCTGAGCGCGACGACGCCGTCGAAGAGGTGGCCGCGGGCGACGAGCTCGATCGAGTCGGCGATGACCTCGCGCGAGACGAGGCTCATCTTCATCCCGCTCGTGCCCATCGTGATGCCGTCCGAGATTGCGACGGTGTTGAACTCCATCGGCGTGCCGCCGGCGTCGCGGATGCCGTCCTTCACCTTGGCGGCGAGAGCACGCAGGTGGAAGTTGCAGGGCATCGTCTCGATCCAGGTCGAGGCGACGCCGATGATGGGCTTCGCGAGGTCGTCGTCGCCGTAGCCGATGCCCTTGAGATAGGCGCGGGCGGCGGCCCGATGCGGGCCCTCGGTGAGGGCCCGGGACCGGTGCTTGAGGTCGAACGCGGGGGCGGTGTCGGTCTGGCTCACGGGGCCGGGAGACTACCCGTGCCCTCACGCCGGCGTTCGCGCGTGGTGCGCTCGCGCTCCCACATCTGCAGCCGCCAGAGGTCACGCCGGACCTGGCGCGGATCCACTTGGCGCCCCGGCAGGTGCATGTTCGCGGTGGAGACGAGGTGACGCTCGTCACCGGTCAGCGCCATCCACTTGGCCAGGACGTCGTCGGAGTCCGGCAGCCGCGCGCTCCCGAACGGCCGCGTTTCGTCGGGGAAGGCCACGCAGTACTCGTTCAGCAGCGTCCGCGTCTGTGGCAGGTAGGCCACGATCGGCTTGTGGGGGTAGACCAGGTAGGCGTATGGCGCGCCGGCCTCGGTCTCGTCGCTGCCACCCTGGACCGGCCCGTCGGCCAGCCTCCCCCAGACCCGGACGAAGCCCAGGTCGCGGTACATCGCCCACTCCTCCTCGTTTACGCACGAACGCAGGAGCTGGCGCGCACGCTGCTCGGCACGGCGCTCGCGGCCGGGGTCATAGGGCCCGAGCTCTGCTTCCCATCCGCTCACCCGGGCGCGCCGCGCCTTGTGGCGCTCGTAGGCCTCCTGCACGTGGGGGAGCGCCACCTCCCACAGCAGCGCGACGATCACGATGGCCGTTGCGCTGAGGGCGAGGAGCATCGCGCTGACCCGGCCTACCGGCCCCCCGCAGCGCGGGGGAAGAAGATGACCCGTTCGGCGTCGCGTGGGACCTCGCCGAAGGACTTGACCATCTGCGCTTGGCGCTTGCCGTCGCGCGCGGTCAGCGGGACCGCGGCCCACATGCCCTGATCGAGCTGCTCGCGAAAGGCCTCCACAAGGCGCGCCTCCTCTGCCGCGACCTCCACGTCGCCTTCGGCCAGGAGCACCTCGCCGTGACCGGGCTTCATCCGCAGGAACCTCACAGCAGGGCCTCCATCGAGGCGATTATGACAAAGCCGAACGCGCGCGCTGACGGTCTGCGACCCCGAGGACATCCACCGGACCGTCCCCGCGCCCCAGCTCGCGCAATCCACGCCGTACCGCCTCGGCCGCCACGTCGCGCGCGATCCGCGCAGCCTCGAGCGGCGACGCGCCGAGCGCAAGCTGCGCCGCGAGCGTCGACGAGTGCGTGCAGCCTGACCCGTGCGCAGCGCCGTCGGCGTGCCGCGGTCCCGGGATCGTCGCGAACGTGCTGCCGTCAAAGAAGAGGTCGGCGGACTCGGCGCGATGGCCGCCCGTCACGACGACGACGTCCGCGCCGAGCGCATGCACGCGGCGGGCGAGCTCCTCGCCGTCCAGCGTGGCGTCGCGGACGAGCACCCGCGCCTCGAGCAGGTTCGGCGTGACAACCGTCGCCCGCGGGACCAGCAGGGTGCGCAGCGCCTCCTCGGCGTCCTCCTCCAGGAGGCGCGCCCCCGACTCGGCGACCATCACCGGGTCGAGCACCACCGGTGTGCCGGCGGCCAACTCGTCCAGCGCCTGCGCGACGGCGACCGTCCCACGCTGCGACCCGACCATCCCGACCTTCACGGCATCGATGCCGAGGTCGTCCGCCACCGCGCGCACCTGCTCGACGATGAAGTCCGGCGGCACTGGATGCACGCCCGTGACCGCCTGCGTGTTTTGCGCCGTGAGCGCCGTCAGCGCGGTGGTCCCATGGACGCCCGCATTCGCGAATGCCTTGATGTCGGCCTGAATGCCGGCGCCGCCGCCGGAGTCCGACCCGGCGATCGACAGACAGACGGGGATA
>JAWVFZ010000491.1:0-4062 GCA_033855555.1 Solirubrobacteraceae bacterium | reverse complement strand
TCCTATGCGCTCGCCGGCGCCGCAGCCGGGGCGATGGCGATCGGGGTCGGCGGCTCCTCGCCGTTCATCGGGCGCCTGATCGACCGTCGCGGCCAGCGCGAGGTCCTGGCGCCACTGGCGCTCGCCCACGCCGCCGCGCTGGGGATCATCGTCGCCGTCACGCTTGCCCACGCCCCGGGGGCGGTCATCGTCGCCGCGTCGCTGGCGGGCGGCATCGCGTTTCCGCCGATCGGCTCGGTCATGCGCCCCCTCTGGCCCCGGCTGCTCAGCGACCGCCGCGAGCTCCTCACCACAGCCTTCGCCCTGGACTCGGCGATCGTCGAGCTCGCGTTCGTGGCCGGCCCGCTACTCACCGCCGGCATCGTCGCCATCGCCTCCCCCGCCCCCGCACTTGCCGTCTCGGCCGTCTCGTCGGTGGTCGGGACGCTCTGGCTCACGTCGATGCCCCCGTCGCGCTCGTTCCAGCCCACCCCACGCGACAGCTCGCATCATTTCCTCGGGGCGCTGATGTCGCCTGGCGTGCGGATGCTGGTACTCACGACGCTGCCCTTGGGTTTCTGCTTCGGGGCGGTCGAGGTGACGTTTCCCGCCTTCTGCGAGGACGTCGCCTCCCGCGGTCAGGCTGGACTGCTGATCGCTGCCTGGTCGCTGGGTAGCGCCGCCGGCGGGATCGCCTACGGCGCGCGCCATTGGACCCTGCCGGCCTGGAGGCGTTACCCACGGTGCGCGGTCGCCCTGCCGCTCGGATTCCTGCCGTTGGCGGCGCCCGGCTCGGTCGGGCTGATGCTTCCGTTCGCGTTCCTCAGCGGCCTCTCGATCGCCCCGTTGCTGGCGACCGGCAACCAGGTGGTCGGCGAGATCGCGGCCGAAGGGACCGTGACCGAGGCCTATACATGGCCGATCACCGCGCTCGTCGTGGGGATCTCAGCCGGGAACGCCGCCGCCGGGTTGATCGCCGGGACCGCAGGCTGGCGCGAGTCGTTCCTCATCGCCTCGGGCGCCGCCGTGCTCGGAGCAGTCGTCGCCGTCGCACAGCGCCACCGGCTCGCGCCGCCGGTTGCCCACCAGACGATCTAACTGCGCCAGCGACCGCCGGCCTTGGCCCACTCCAGCAGGTGGTCCGCGCCGCAGAAGGCATCGGCGATGCGATGCTCGCCGCGGTGCCGGATGAGCAGGACCCGGGCGTCGCCGAGGTCGCTGCCGCAATGCGCGCAGCGGCCCAGGCCGTCGTCGGGATCGTCGGGCTCGAGGATCGTCCCCGGATCCCAGTGGGCGCCCTGGATCACCCAGGGCACCACGTGCTCCAAGCGGCAGAAGAGCGCCTTGCGCTCGCCGGCCGGCTCGGCTGCCCGAAAGCCCTCGCCCTCGAGGACGTCGACCCCACACCAGCTGCACGGCCCCGAGCTCATGGTCGCGACGAAGCGTACGTCAGGCATCGGGCGGCACCCCGATATCGTCCGGGTCCATGGCAGACGGACCGAAGATCACTGTGCTCGAAGGCGACGAAACCGGCCAGGAGCTGCTCGAGCAGTCGCTGCGCGTCCTCGCTCCCGAGGTCATCGGGATGGCGGTGGAGCTCGAGCATTACGACCTCTCACTGGACAAGCGGCGCGAGACCGCCAACAAGATCGTCCACGAGGCTGCGCGCGCAATGCGTGACAGCGGCTTCGGCATCAAGGCGGCCACGGTCACCCCCGAGGGCCGTGACGACGTCGGCTCTCCCAACCGCATCCTCCGTGAGGAGATCGGCGGCAAGGTCATCATCCGCACGGGGCGCCGGATCCCGGGCGTCACACCCGTCGCCGGCGTGCACCACCCGATCAGCATCGTCCGGATGGCCGTCGAGGACGCCTACGGGGCCGAGCAGTGGCGCGAAGGCGCCGAAGGCGCCGCCGAGGAGGTCGCGTTCCGCACCGAGCGCATCACCCGCGGCGTCTGCCGCGCGGTCGCCGAGTACGCGTTCCGGCAGGCGCGAAAGGTGGGCGGCCGGGTCTACGGTGGGCCGAAATGGACGGTCTCGCCCGTGTACGAGGGGATGCTCAAGGAAGAGATGGACGCGGCCGCCGAGCGCCATCCCGACGTCACCTACCAGCCGGTCCTGATCGACGCCACCTACGCCGGCCTGATCTCGGGCGCGGCGGATGTGCCGCTCGTCATCCCCGCCCTCAACCGCGACGGCGACTGCCTGAGCGACCTCGTCATGCCCATGTTCGGCTCGATCGCCGGTGCCGAGAGCGTGCTCCTGGCCTTCGACGACGCCTACGACACACAGGTCGCGATGGCCGAGGCCCCGCACGGGACCGCGCCCGCGCTGCTCGGCAAGGACGTCGCCAATCCCATGGCGATGCTTCTCTCCTGCGCAGCAGTCCTGCACTACGCGGCCGTCCGCGGGTTCACCGGCGCCGACCGCGCGTCACGAGCGATCTACGAAAGCGTGCTCGAGGCGACCGCGGCAGGCGTGCGCACGCCGGACCTCGGAGGCCACCACGGCACGACCGACTTCACCACGGACGTCGTCGAGCGCGTAGCGCGCAAGATCGACGTGTGGGCCTCCCTCGGCTCGACGGTCTGATCAGTCTTTCCCAGCAGCTCTGATCGACGCAATTCCGGGCGGCGTCGGCGCGGCGACGTGCGCCTTGCGGCGGGCCGTACGGGGATGCGACGGTGGACTGAACCCGCGCCCGAGGAGCGTCCAAAATGTCCACGCCCCAGGTTGTCCGCGCGACGATCGCCGCCTTGCTGTCCGCGCTGCTGACGCTCTTGCTCACCGTCGGGAGCGCGTCCGCCGCGAAGGACCATGTGGTGATCACCGGTGGCGCCGTCATCCCGGCCGGCCAGACCGTCGGCGACGTCATCGTCGTTGACGGGACGGTGAGGATTGCCGGACACGCCACGGGCGACGTCGTATCGCTGAGCGGCCCGGTCCGTCTCACCGGCCGTGTCGATGGCGATCTGATCGCTGTGTCGGACCGCGCGTTCCTCGCTCCGACGGCGCGCGTCGGCGGCGACCTGCGCTACGGCGACGAGCGCCCCGTCGTCGCCTCCGGTGCGAGCGTCGGCGGCAAGATCACCAATGAGAACTGGGCCGACGCAGCGAACGGCTGGGGTTGGGTGAGCACGTTCGCCTGGTGGCTGGCGGTCTCGGTGTCGGCCCTGATCGTCGGCGCCTTGCTCGTGTGGCTGGCGCCGGGGGCCCTCTACGCCGCCGCGCGCGCAGTGCGCGAGCACCTCGGGGCCAGCATCGGTTGGGGGATTGGCATCGCCATAGGCGTGCCAGTGCTCGCGGTCCTCGCGCTCATCACGCTTGTGGGCATCCCGTTCGGCGTCGCGCTCCTGCTCGCCGCGATCCCCGTGCTGCTCATCGCGTACGCGACGACCGCCTGGATCGTCGGGCGCCGGGTGCTGCGCAATCGGTCGGCGTCGCCATGGGTGGCGCTGCTGGCCGGCTGGGGGATCCTGCGCATACTCGCCCTCATCCCCGTCGTGGGCGGCCTCGTCGGACTCGCGGCGACGGTCACGGGACTCGGAGCGCTGGCCGTGGCGCTGTGGCAGGCGCGCAAGCCGGGCGCGCCCGCGGCAAGGCCCGAAACACCTGCCCCGGGCCGCCCCATCCCGGCCTGATCCCGATCCGGCCTCCACGGGAGTCGTGCGGCTTCACGAGGATGGAGTGGGAACCCCTGTTCGCATCCGGTTGCAATATCGCTTGCACGTGATCTCGCATAGCTAAGCCGATTTCGCGCCCCTTTGAGGTCGAACACAGATCTCCGTCCGCAGCCTTTCGTAGCCTTGCGAACACATGTTCCCGTCTTCTTCTGACCGCCGGACCGCACCCGCCTCGTGGCGGGACCGCCTCCGGCGTGCCGCCGACACCGCCCGCGCTTTCATCCTGCTCGAGGATCAGGTCTGGGAGGACGACCTCGAGGCGCGCGGGCCCTTCGGCGGGCCGGCTGAGCATCCGCACCGTGAGCCGCTGCGACCCGCCCTCAGGGCGCGCCGGCCCGGTGCGGCACAGCCCCGCCCCGCCGTGTGCGTTACCCCGCTGCGTCCCGCAGCGGCCCGCGC
>JAWVFZ010000490.1:0-4825 GCA_033855555.1 Solirubrobacteraceae bacterium | reverse complement strand
GCGGCGAGTGGAACGCGCCCGCCACGCCGAGCTTCATCGCGCGCGCGCCGGCGTCGGCGCGCGCGGCCTCCGCCGCGGCCTCGACCCCCTCGATCGGCCCGCTCAGGACGACCTGGCCGGGCGCGTTGTCGTTGGCGACGACCAAGCCGAGCTCCCGCGCCAGCTCGGCGACTGCGTGCGAGTCGCCTCCGAGCATCGCCACCATCCCGCCGGCCTGCGCCTCGGCGGCGTCCTGCATCGCGGCGGCGCGCTCGTCGACGACGCGCAGCGCGTCCTCGAACTCGAGCGCGCCCGCCGCGTGCAATGCCGCGTACTCGCCGAGCGAATGCCCGGCGGCAGCGATGGCGTCCCGCCAGTCGTCGTGGGCTTCGAGCGCGCACGCGCAGACAAGGAAGATCGCGGGCTGCTGCACGCGGGTTCCGAGGTCCAGGTCGGCGAACGGGTCGTACCCCAGAACCTCGAGCCCGCGCTCGAAGATCGGGGAGCCGCGCCACGCCGCATCCATGTCCGCGGCGTGGCTGCCTTGTCCGGGGAAGAGGAGTGCTTGGGAAGCCATGCACCCCATCCCACACCACGAACTCGCTCCTGTTGCGTACGTTCGACAGACCGCCGGGATGTGTCGAACGGGTAAACGCTGGCGTTCGCGCCGGCAGGGCGGAACTAGTGCTGCAACGCGTCGAGCTTCGCCTGTGTGCGCATCTCGCTGAGGATGCGCTCCAGCCGCGGCTCGATCTCGCCATCGACGTGCGTCATCGTCGCCGCGACGGCCGGATGGACGGACGCGATGAGACGGTGCATCTCGTGCGCGACCGCGCGGTAGGTCGGGTGGCCCTCACGGCCCGAGCGCAACTCGATCAACTGCATCGCCTCGCGCGCGTTGAGGTCGAGCACGTAACGGATCCGGTAGCCGAGGCAGAGCGCGTACATCGCGACGCGCTCGTCGTGCTCGGCGGCCAGCCGCTGCCACTCCGCGCCGGAGACCTCGAGCGCGCGCCGGTAGGCGTCGCCGCAGCCGGCGGCCTCGACCTCGTCGGGCACGCCCGCGCCGAGGTGCGGCGTCAGCCGCTGCCACTGCACCGTGAGCATGCGGTGGCGCTGCAGGTCGCGGAACGCGCCGTAGTCCGACACGATCTCGAAGCGGTAGCGCAGCGCCTCGTAGCCGCGGCCGGGCCGGTGGCGGCGGTTCGAGCGCTCGCCGACGAGCTCGGAGAGCAGCTGCGCGCGCTCGCCTGCGCTCAGTGCCGCCAGGCGGATCCGGGCGTCCTCCTCGCTGCAACCGGCGGCCTCGAACAGCAGCGCCGCCAGCAGCGCGTCCTCGTCGCCGTCGACGTGCAGCAGCTTCACCGACGGGCGATCGCCCTCGTCGCCGCCGCCCTGCAAGCCGAGGCGCTCGACCCAGCGTGCCGCCGCGGCGTCGCGCTCGCGCAGATAGGCGACCCACTCGCCGCCGCGGTCCGGGCGCTCCACGCGCGAGACGAACGACGGCATCACCGCCTTCACGGCGTCGAGGATGCCGACGCCGGCCTCACGCGCCTCGGGTAGCGGGTGGGCCAGCAGGTGCAGGATCAGCTGCTCGTAGGTCTGGCCCGTGGCGAAGATCCCCATGTGCGACAGCGCGCCGGCGG
The DNA here is from genome assembly GCA_033855555.1 of Solirubrobacteraceae bacterium. Taxonomy (GTDB): domain Bacteria; phylum Actinomycetota; class Thermoleophilia; order Solirubrobacterales; family Solirubrobacteraceae; genus AC-49. The sequence continues at coordinate 3,200 of JAWVFZ010000490.1, read as the reverse complement.
GCAGCAGGCCGCGCAGCAGGTCCAGCGCCTTGGCCTGCACCGCGCGGTTGCGTGCCGGCGACGGATCGCCGGGGAAGCTGTTGTCGACCCAGGCGGCAACGCGCGGCAGCGTGTCGGCGTAGATGCCGAAGATCTCGTCCATCGCCCGCTCGTACTCGGGGCCGAGGGCAGCGTCGCGGTAGTAGCGGTAACCGCCCCCGGGCATCGGCGCGTCGTAGGCGATGTAGCGCGTCGACTGCTCCAGGTAGGCGCCGAGCCGCGGGCGCTGGAGCACCTTCGTCAGGACGTTGGACACCCATTCGCAGGCGATGTGGGCGCCGCCGAGCTGCGCGACCGAGTCGTCGCCGTAGCCGACGAAGATCCGCTCGTAGAGCTGCGCCGCGCGCTCGCCCTCAGCGTTGTCATACGTGGCAGCGACCTCCGGCAATGAGCCGGCGAACTCGTCGAGGAACAACCGTCTCAGCGTCCCCTGGTAGCGCGAGTAGCGCGCAAACATCGCGCCCTTGACGGTCTCCGGGAGGTTGACCAGCGCGAAGACGGGACGGTCGAGGTTCGTGAAGTGGGGCGCCAGGCGGGCGCGCTCGGCTTCGGTGTAGTGCTCGACCGGATAGTCCATCGGGGCGGAGCAGCCTAGCGCGCTGCCCCACGGCAACTATGTTCACGGGAAAGGTCGACATTCGCTATTCTGGCGAATCCCGACTGATTTACTCGACTTGGAGGACCTAGTGAAGGCTCGCATGCTCAGCGCCTCGCTCGTGTCCCTTGTCGCCCTCGTGGCGGCGGGATGCGGCGGCGCCTCCGATACCAAGAATGCCTCGGCCTCCGGCGGGGGCAGCGGCGGCACCAAGCTCGCGCTCGTGGCGTACTCGACGCCGCAGGTGGTCTACGACCAGCTCATCCCGGCGTTCCGCAAGACGGCGGCAGGCAAGGGAACCTCCTTCAGCGAGTCCTTCGGCGCCTCGGGCGACCAGAGCCGCGCGGTGGAGTCCGGTCAGCCCGCCGATGTCGTGGCGTTCTCGCTGGCGACCGACGTCACCCGCCTGGTGAAGGCCGGCATCGTCGCCGACACGTGGGCCTCGGCCCCGCACAAGGGCATGGTCTCCGACTCGGTCGTCGCCCTGGTCGTGCGCAAGGGCAATCCGAAGCACATCAAGACCTGGGCCGATCTGCTCAAGCCCGGTGTCCAGGTGCTGACGCCCAACCCGTTCACGTCGGGCAGCGCGCGCTGGAACCTGATGGCCGCCTATGGGGCACAGCTCAAGGAGGGCAAGAGCGCCGCCCAGGCGCTCGCCTACATCAAGGAGCTCATCACCAAGCACGTGGTCGTGCAGGACAAGAGCGGCCGCGACGCGCTGAACACGTTCACCAGCGGCAAGGGCGACGTGCTCCTGTCCTACGAGAACGAGGCGATCACCGCCCAGCAGAAGGGCAAGAAGGTCGACTACGTGATCCCCGACGACACGATCCTGATCGAGAACCCGATCGCGGTCACCAAGAGCTCGAAGCACCCGACCGAGGCGCAGGCCTTCGTCGACTACGCGCTCTCGCCCGCCGGCCAGCAGGTCTACGCCGACCACGGCTACCGCCCGGTCGACAAGGCCGTGTTCGCCAAGAACGCCAAGACGTTCCCGATCCCCAAGCGCCTGTTCACGATCGACGACCTCGGTGGCTGGGACAAGGTCGCCACCGACTTCTTCGATCCGGCCAACGGCTTGTTCGCCAAGGTCGAGGCAGCAGCGGGAGTCTCAACTGCCAAGTGAGGCCCTCACCCTGCGGGCCCGGGCGGGTGGGACCCCATCCCGCCCGGGGATGCTCGGCCTGGGCGTCGCGACGATCTGGCTGAGCCTGATCGTCCTGATCCCGCTGGCGGCGGTCGTGGCGAAGTCCACCGACGGCTCGTTCTGGCAGACCGTCTCGAGCCGCCAGTCGGTGTCGGCGCTCGAGCTCACGGTGATCGCCTCGCTCGGCGTGGCCGCGATCAACGCCGTCATGGGCACGCTCGTCGCGTGGGTGCTCGTGCGCGACGACTTCCCCGGCAAGGGCGTCGTCAACGCGCTGATCGACCTGCCGTTCGCCCTGCCGACGATCGTCGCCGGCATCACGCTGCTGGCGCTCTGGGGCCAGCACATCGCCTACACGCGGACCGCGATCGTGCTGGCGCTGCTGTTCGTGACGCTGCCGTTCGTCGTGCGCTCGGTCCAGCCGGTGCTGCTGGAGCTCGACCGCGAGATGGAGGAGGCGGCCGCGTCGCTCGGCGCCCAGCCGCTCACGATCTTCCGCCGGATCATCCTGCCGAACCTGGGCCCCGCGATCGCGTCGGGTGCGGCGCTGGGCTTTGCCCGCGCGGTGGGCGAGTTCGGCTCGGTCGTCCTGGTCAGCGGGAACATCCCGTTCAAGACGCAGGTCGCCTCGGTCTTCATCTTCAGCCAGGTCGAGTCCGACAACACGCCGGGCGCCGCGGCGGTCGCCGTCGTGCTGATGGCGATCTCGCTCGTGGTGCTGTTCGCGATCCGCAGGGTCGGGCGCTGACATGAGCCGTCTCGGCCTGCGCTTCGCCGCCCTGGGCTACCTGGCCGTGCTGTTGCTCGTCCCGGTCGGCGTCGTCTTCTACAAGACGTTCGAGCACGGCCTCGGGGCTGTCTTCGACTCGGTCACGACGCCTGCCGCGATCCACGCCTTCTGGCTGACCGTCGAGATCGCGGCGATCGCGGTGCCGCTGAACGCGGCCTTCGGCGTCATCACCGCGCTCGCGCTCGTTCGCGGCAAGTGGCGCGGCAAGGGCCTCGTCAACGCGCTGATCGACCTGCCGTTCGCGATCTCGCCGGTGGTGATCGGCCTTGCGCTGATCCTCGTCTACGGGCGCAACGGCTGGCTCGGCGGCTGGCTGTTCGATCACGGCATCCAGGTCATCTTCGCCGTGCCCGGAATGGTGCTCGCGACGATCTTCGTCTCGCTGCCGTTCGTCGTGCGCGAAGTCGCCCCGGTGCTGCGCGAGGTCGGCGATGAGCAGGAGCAGGCCGCCGCAACGCTCGGCGCTTCGAGCTGGCAGTCGTTCTGGCGCATCACGCTCCCATCGATCCGCTGGGGCATCGCCTATGGCGTCGTGCTCTCGACTGCACGCGCGATCGGAGAGTTCGGAGCCGTCAGCGTCGTGAGCGGGAAGATCTCCGGCCAGACCGAGACGCTCACGCTGCTCGTCG
>JAWVFZ010000489.1:0-3640 GCA_033855555.1 Solirubrobacteraceae bacterium | reverse complement strand
GAGCGATGCGGCAAGGCCTTCGGTCTCCGCAGCCTCGCCGATGATCTGCAGCCCGTCGCGCAGCCACTGGACGGCGGCCCCGGTGACGAAGATCGCCGCCTCCAGCGCATAGGTGGTCCGCTGCCCGATCGACCACGCCACCGTCGTCAGCAGCCCCTCCTGCGGCGCGGGTGGCTCGTCGCCGGCGTTGAGCAGCACGAACGAGCCCGTGCCGTAGGTGTTCTTGCCCATCCCGGGATCCAGGCAGGCCTGGCCGTAGAGCGCCGCCTGCTGGTCGCCCGCGATCCCGGACACCGGCGCGGCGTGGCCATGGAGCGCGTGAGGCCGCGTCGTGCCGAAGTCGCCGATCGAAGGGCGCACCTCGGGCAGCGCGCGCCGGGGAACGCCCAGCAACTCGCACAGCTCGTCGTCCCAGTCGCCCTTGCGGATGTCGTAGAGCAGCGTGCGCGAAGCGTTGCTGGCATCCGTGGCGAACTCGCCCGTGAGGTTGAAGACCAGCCACGCGTCGACCGTGCCGAACACGGCGCGGCCGTCGCGCGCGCGCTCAGCGAGGCCGTCGACGTTCTGCAGCAGCCACTCGATCTTCGTCCCCGAGAAATAGGGGTCCAGGACCAGCCCGGTGCGCTCGCGCACCAGCGGCTCATGGCCCTGCTCGCGAAGCTCGTCGCAGCGGGCCGCGGTGCGACGGTCCTGCCAGACGAGCGCGCGGTGCAGCGGCTCGCCCGTCTGCGGGTCCCAGACGCAGACGGTCTCGCGCTGGTTGGTGATGCCGACGGCGGCCAGCTCGCCGTCCCCCACCCCTGCGTCGTCGAGCGCCTCGCCGGCGACCGCCTGCGTCACGCGCCAGATCTCGGCGGCGTCGTGCTCGACCCAGCCCGGGCGCGGGAAGTGCTGCTCGAACTCCCGGTAGGCACGGCCGGCGAGGCCTCCGTCGCCATCGAAGACCAGGCAGGTCGTGCCGGTCGTTCCCTGGTCGATGGCGAGGATCACGGCGGCGGTGATCCTAGCCCGCATGCTCGAAAGACCCTGCCGGCGGGCCGGGCTGTCCTCCCGGCCCGCCGTTGGGTCTTCTCCCCGCCGGCATCAGTGGGTCAGGCCGATGCCGGCAATGGCCCGTTCCCCCCTGTCGGGGCGGCGCCGCCTCAGGAGGAGTGCGAGGCGGCTCTCCGCTCCAGGGTCCCGGGCTTGGAACGCAAGGTACGCGCGCTCCAGGGCTCCCACCACCGACCGGCGGTCGGAGCCTTCTCGGACAGGATGTCGGTTGTCCCTGCTAGCGCCGTGACAACTCGGTGAAGGCGAAATCCTTGAGCTGGCGCGCCCGGTGCAGGAACCCGGCAAGCGTCCGCCCGGTGGCTCGGTGGGCCAGGTCGAGCTCGACCTCGCCGACACGAAAGCCGGCGCGGGCTGCATCGACCGTCATCCCGATCTCCATCCCGAAACGCGGTGCGAACGGGACGACGACCGGCAGCAGCTCGCCGCGCATCGCCCGCTGGCCCGAGATCGGGGCCTGCAGATCGAGCCCCGTCAGGCGCCGGATCGCACCGTGGGCGTAGCCAACCGCCACGCCGAATCCGCCGCCGACGCGCCGGGCGAAGGCCGCCACCGCCAGATCGCACTCCCCGCCCCGGACCGCGGCGACCAGCGCCGGAAGCTGGCGGGCGGTCTGGCCGAGGTCGCCGTCGCAGAGGACGAACACCGGCGGGTCGGGGGTGAGCGCGAGCGGCAGGACCCGGCGCGCGGCAAGCGTGTTCGCCCCGCCCTTGCCAATGTTGCGCGGCGCGGTCACGACTTCGGCCCCGGCGCGCGCCGCGACCGCCGCGGTGTCGTCGGTCGACGCGTCGTCGGCCACGAGCACGCGCGCCCCGTCGAAGACGTCCCGCAGCGCCCCGAGCGTCTGCTCGATGCGATCGGCCTCGTTGTGGGCCGCGACGATGACGACGATCTTCGGGACGTCCATGGGCGGGGCTATCGTGCCAGCCCGCGCCCCCACACCACTTCAGGAGGAGAGCCGCGTGCCGGACATCGAGGCCCACATCACGGGCACCGTGTGGAAGATCGAATGCCAGGTCGGCGACACGATCGCCGAGGGAGACACCGTCGTCATCCTCGAGTCGATGAAGATGGAGATGCCGGTCGAGGCCGAGGACGAGGGCACCGTCAAGGAGATCCTCTGCGAGGAAGGCCAAGCCGTGAACGAGGGCGATACGCTCGTCGTCCTTGAGTAGCGGGCGCCTCCTCACCGACACGCCGGCGGAGGGAGTCCTCCGCCTCACGATGTCCAACCCGGCCAAGCGCAATGCGCTGGACCACGCGATCCTCGACGGCATCGCGCAGGCCGTCCGGGAGGCCGACGCGCGCTGCATCGTGCTCACGGGCGCCGACGGGATGTTCTCCTCGGGCTACGACATCGGCGACATTTCCGACGACGTCTTCGCCGAGGAGGCCGAGAAGCTCGTCGCCCACCCGTTCACGAGCGCGATCGACGCGCTCGACGCCACCGACCTGCCGACGATCGCCGCCCTCCCGGGCCACACGATCGGCGGCGGCCTGGAGCTGGCGCTGGCCTGCGACCTGCGGATCGCAGCCGACGGGATCAAGCTCGGCATGCCGCCGGCGAAGCTCGGCCTCGTCTACTCACACACCGGCCTGCGGCGCTTCATCGACATCATCGGCGTGGCCCGCACGCGCGAGCTCTTCCTGGTGGGCCGCAACATCGAAGCCCGGACCGCGCTCGGCTGGGGACTGATCAACGAGGTCGTGATCGGCACCGACGTCGAGGAGACGGCGTTGAGCTGGGCCGCCGAGATGGCCGCCAACGCCCCGCTCTCGGTCCAGGGCAACAAGCGCGTCATCCGCGAGCTCCTGCGGGCCGAGGGCCGGCTCGACCCCGGCGTCGAGCGCGAGCTGATCGCCCTGCGCGAGGCGTGCTTCGCCTCCGAGGACATGCAGGAGGGCGTGCGCGCCTTCGGCGAGAAGCGCCCGGCCCGCTGGAAGGGGCGGTAGGCCTACCGCCGCGCCAGCCCGAACGGGCTGCCCTCGGAGTCCCGGCAGATCGCCCAGCGCTCTCCTGGGTGAACCACGGCGCCGCCCAGCGCGACCACGCGCTCCAGCGCCTCGGCGAGGTCGTCGACCTCGAAGTAGGGCAGCGAGAACGAGTCTCCCGGCCCGCGCCCGCGCTCGTGAACGCCCACCGCGGGAGCGTCGCCGTGGGTCTGCCAGCCCTCCCCCTCGCTCTCGGCGCGCGCCTCCAGGTCGGTGCCGAGCACCTCTGACCAGAAGCGGCGGGCGCGATCGGGATCGTCGGCGGGGAACTCGATCAGTGAGGGGCGCATCAGGACATCATGGCCCGATCCGCCGTGCGCCGGGCGTAGAGTCAAAGCCGTGGAGCTCTTGGCCCTCGTCAAGCACGACTGCCCGGTCTGCGACCAGGTCCTGCCCGCCCTCGACGCGGCGGGCGTCCGGGTGCTGAGCCAGTCCGACGCAGCGCAGACCGAAGGGCAGGCGGCGCGCCTCGGGCTCTCGCGCGTCCCCCGCCTCGACGGCGACCTGGTGCTCTCCGAACGCCTGGACCTCGAGGCCGTCCCCGCACTCGTGCTGCTCGACGGCACCGACGAGCGCGGCCGCGTCGAGGGCCTGCACC
>JAWVFZ010000488.1:0-2914 GCA_033855555.1 Solirubrobacteraceae bacterium | reverse complement strand
TGCGACGACGAGCTGCAGATCCTGCGCGCGCTCAAGGTCGTCCTGCGCGATGCCGGCTTCGTGGTCGAGGCCACGGCGACGGCACGGGAGGCCCTGGACGCGGCTGCCGTCCGTCCGCCCGACGCGGCGATCCTCGACCTGATGCTCCCGGACGGCAACGGCATCGAGGTCTGCCGCGAGCTCCGCTCGTGGAGCGACATGCCGATCCTGGTGCTGTCGGCGATCGGCGAGGAGGACCAGAAGGTTGCAGCCCTGGAGGCCGGGGCCGACGACTACGTGACCAAGCCCTTCGGCCCGCGCGAGCTGATCGCCCGGCTCGGCGCCGTGCTGCGGCGGGCGGGGAGCGCGACCGACGAGCCGGCCGTGACGGTCGACGCGCTGGAGGTCGACTTCGCGGCGCGGACGGTGCGCCGCGACAGCCAGGAAGTTCATCTCACACCGATCGAGTACGACCTGCTGCGCGTGCTGCTGCGCAACCGCGGGCGGCTGATGACCCACCGCGCGCTGCTCACCGAGGTCTGGGGCCCGGGCTACGCCGACGACACCCGCGTGCTCCGCACGCATGTCGCCAACCTGCGCCGCAAGATCGAGCCGCCCGACGGCCCGCGGTACATCCGCACCGACTCGGGCGTCGGTTACCGCTTCGCAGGCTGAAGTCGGCGCTCGCCGTCCTTCACGACATCTTGACGTCGTGATCGCGAATCCGGATCAAATCTGGGCGATGGCTGATCGACCATGACTTCATGGACATCATCGCTGTCGCGATCGCCCTTGTCTGCTTCGTCGCACTGCTGGGGGCCATCGAGGGGCTGAGCCGCGTATGAAGGGCGCCGACCTCCTCGGCTTGATCGTCTCGCTCGCCGTCTTCGCCTATCTGCTCTATGCGCTGCTGCGCGGGGAGCGCTTCTAAGCCGTGGCCCAAGGGTTCCTCCAGGTCGCGATCTTCTGCCTCCTGCTGATCGTGGCGATGCCGTTGCTGGGCGGTTACATGGCCCGCGTGTTCACCGGCGGGCGGGTCTTCCTGACGCCCGTCATCGGCCCGCTGGAGCGCCTGACCTACCGGGTAGTGCGGGTCGACGCGGAGCGCGAGCAGGACTGGAAGGTCTACGCCCGCGGGGCGATCCTGTTCTCGGCTGCGTCCTGGTTCCTGCTGTACCTGATCCTGCGCACGCAGACGCTGCACCCAGGCAACTCGCCGGACTTCCACTCGGGCACCTGGGACCTGTCGTTCAACACGACCTCGTCGTTCGTGACGAACACCAACTGGCAGTTCTACGGCGGCGAGACCACGCTCACCAACTTCAGCCAGATGGTCGGGCTCGCCGTGCAGAACTTCGTCTCGGCCGCCGTGGGAATCTCGGTGGCGATCGCCCTGATGCGGGCGATCGCCGCCCGGCGCGGCGTCTCCCCGGCGGGGACGATCGGCAACTTCTGGGCCGATCTCGTGCGGGCCACCTACTACGTGCTGCTGCCGCTCTCGCTGCTGGCGGCGATCGTGCTCGTCTCCCAGGGTGTGATCCAGAGCCTCCATACGTCCGCGGGGCCCCTCGTGCTGGGACCCGTCGCTTCCCAGGAGGCGATCAAGGAGCTCGGCACCAACGGCGGCGGGTTCTTCAACGTCAACTCGGCGATGCCGTTTGAGAACCCGACGGCCTTCTCGAACCTGGTCGAGATGTTCCTGATGCTCCTGATCCCGGTGTCGCTCGTCTGGACGTACGGGCGCATGGTCAGGTCGCGCCGCCAGGGCTACGCGATCTTCGCCGCGATGGGCCTGCTGTTCGTCGGCGCCGTGGCGGCCGTGCTTCTCGCCGAGCAGCACGGGACGCCCGCGCTGCGCGCCGCCGGCGTGAACACCAACGCGTTCTCAGGCTCGACAGGCGGCAACATGGAGGGCAAGGAGCAGATCTTCGGGATCACCGACTCCGCGCTCTGGTCGGCGGTCACGACCGTCACGTCGACCGGAGCGGTCAACGCCGCGTTCGAGTCGCTCAGCGGCATCGGCGGGCTGATTCCCTTCGCGAACCTCTCGGTGTCCGAGACGATCTTCGGCGGGGTCGGCAGCGGCCTGTACTCGATGCTGCTGTTCGTCCTGCTCGCCGTGTTCATCGGCGGCCTGATGGTCGGCCGGACGCCCGAGTACCTGGGCAAGAAGATCGAGGCGCGCGAGGTCAGGCTCGTCACCCTCGGGACGCTCTTCACACCGCTGGCGATCCTGATCAGCACCGCACTCGCGACCGCCACGGCCTACGGCAAGCCGTCGACCTTCGCCTCCGGGCCACAGGGGTTCTCGGAGAACCTCTACGCGTACGAATCGCAGGCCAACAACAACGGTTCCGCGTTCGCGGGCTACACCGGCTACCACCAGCCCAACCCGGGCAACGTCGGCGCCCACGGCATCACGTTCGCGGACCTGCTCGGCGGCACGACGATGCTGTTCTCGCGCTTCGTCCCGATGCTGATCGTCCTCGCGATCGCGGGCTCGCTCGCCGGCAAGCGGGTCACCCCCGCCGGCCTGGGCACGATGCGAACCGACACGCCGACGTTCGTCTTCCTCCTCATCGGCGTCGTGGTTCTCGTCGGCGCGCTCACGTTCTTTCCCGCCCTGCTCCTCGGACCGGTCGTCCAAGGCCTGACCAACCACCTCTTCTAGATGCGACGCGACCTCATCAGCTCCCTCCTCGCCATCCTCGTCATGACGCTGCTGCTCGGCGTCGCCTACCCGCTCGTCGTGACCGGCATCGCCCAGGTGACGTTCCCCGGCAACGCCAACGGCCAGCAGATCAAGGCCGGCGGGAAAGTGGTCGGCTCGCGGCTCGTCGGCCAGGCCACCGTGATCGACACCGGGCGCAAGGACAAGGACGGCAATCCGATCACACGGCCGAACCCGCGTTACTTCCAGCCTCGTCCCTCCGCG
>JAWVFZ010000487.1:0-2726 GCA_033855555.1 Solirubrobacteraceae bacterium | reverse complement strand
CGCGGTGCCCAACGTCAAGCCGACCACCGACATCGTGCTGATCGCGGGCTATGCCCTCGGCGGTGCTCCGGGCTTCAGGGTCGGGGCGGTCGCGGCGCTCACCTCGAACGTCTTCTTCGGACAGGGTCCGTGGACGCCCTGGCAGATGGCGGCATGGGGCCTCGTCGGGCTGCTCGGGGCGGCGCTCGGGAGCGCGACCGGCCGGCGCGTCCCGCGCGTGGCGCTCGCGCTGTTCTGCGGGGCGATGGGCCTCGTCTTCGGCGCGATCATGGACCTCTCGACCTTCACGACGTTCTCCGGCGGCCACACGCTCGGGCAGTACCTCGCGATCAGCGGCGCGTCGCTGGGCTTCAACCTCGCGCACGCCGTGGGCAACGTCGTCTTCTGCCTGGCCTTCGGGCCGGCTCTCGTCCGCGCGCTGGAGCGCTTTCGCGCGCGGCTGCACATCACCTGGATCCCGCTGGAGGCGACGAGACCATGAAACGAACCACGCTCCTGCTGACCACCTTCCTGCTGCTCGCGGCATTGCCCGCCTCGGCGTCGGATCGCTCGTCGGCGCGCGCCGGTGCGGCCTGGCTGTCGGGCAACGTCGCGGCGCGCAGCGACGGCGCCGCCGCCGACACGCTCGTGGCGCTGCGCGCGGCGGGTCGCCTGCCGGCTGCGGAGGCGCGCCGCCGTGCGGCTGGCCTGCGCGCGGGCGCGCGCGGCTATGCAACCGGCGCCGGACAGGCGGCGAAGCTCATCCTCGGCCTGGCGGCGGCGGGCTCGGGCAGCGTGCGCTGCGCCGGCGGACTGGATCTGCGCATCGCGATGGGTCGCGACTACACGCGCGGGCGCTACGGCCGCAACGCGTTCGACGACACGCTCGCGCTGCTGGCGATCCGGGCGCTGCGCGAGCGCGTCCCGACAGCCGCCATCGGCTTTCTGCGCGCGGCGCGCGGAGCCGGCGGCTGGAACGTCCTGCTGGCCCGCAGCGGCGGCCCGAGCGACGACGTCTCCTCGACGGGGATCGCCATCGTCGCGCTGCGCGCCGCCGGCGTCCCGCGCAGCGACCGCGGGCTGCGGGCGGCACTGGCCTGGATGCTCCGCCAGCGCACGCCCTCGGGCGGATTCGCGCTCGGCCGCCGCGACCGCAACGAGGCGAACTCGACTGCGTTGGCGATCGAGGCGCAGCGCGCGATGGGCCGCACTGACGCGCGCGCATCCCGCGTCCTGCGCGGCCTGCAGCGCCGCGACGGCGCGTTCCAGTTCACGGCCGACGACGCGGGCAGCCGCGTGATCGCCTCGACCGAGTCGGTGATCGCGCTCGCCGGTCATGGGCTCCCGGTCGCTCAGGTGCGCCGGCACCCGGGACCGTGTTAAAGGTGGCGCCCGCGTGACCACCCGATCGGGCCATTTGTCCTAAAGGTGGCGACGGCGCTGACGCCCGATCGGATAGTTTCCGGCGACTTCCATGCGGATCGGAGTTCCCAAGGAGACCGCGCAGGGCGAGCGGCGTGTTGCGCTCGTTCCCGAGGTCGTACGCAGGCTTACGACGGGCGACCATGAGGTCGTCGTCGAAGCAGGCGCGGGCGAGCAGGCACTGCTCCCCGACTCGCTCTACACGGAGGCCGGCGCCACGATCGGCGATCCCTACGGGGCCGACGTCATCGTCCGCGTCGCCGCGCCGACCGACGAAGAGGTCGGGCGCCTGCGCGACGGCCAGATCCTGATCGGCTTCCTCGCACCGCTGACGAACCCCGAGCTCAAGGACAAGCTGCGCAGCGCGGGCGTCCAGGCGCTGGCGATGGAGTCGATCCCGCGCATCAGCCGCGCGCAGGCCATGGACGCGCTCAGCTCGCAGGCCAACGTCGGCGGCTACAAGGCCGCGCTGCTGGGCGCCGAGCACTCCACGCGCTTCTACCCGATGCTGATGACCGCGGCCGGCACGATCCCGCCGGCGAAGGTGCTCGTGCTCGGGGCCGGCGTCGCGGGCCTGCAGGCGCTTGCCACCGCGCGGCGCCTCGGCGCGCAGACGACCGGCTACGACGTGCGCCCCGAGGTCGCCGAGCAGGTCCAGTCGCTCGGCGCCAAGTGGCTCGACCTCGGCATCGACGCAGCAGGCGAGGGCGGCTACGCCCGCGAGCTGACCGAGGAGGAGCGCGCCCAGCAGCAGCAGGCGCTCACCGATGCGATCAAGACCTTCGACGTCGTCATCACGACCGCCCTCGTGCCCGGCCGCAAGGCGCCGACGCTCGTCACCGCCGAGGCGATCAAGGGCATGAAGCCCGGCAGCGTGATCGTCGACCTCGCCGGCGAGGCGGGCGGCAACAGCGAGCTGACGACCCCCGGCGAGGTCACCGTCGAGCACGACGTCACGATCGTCTCGCCGCTGAACCTGCCCGCGACGATGCCCGAGCACGCGAGCCAGCTCTACGCGCGAAACGTCCTCGCGCTGCTGGAGCTGATCACCGGCGAGGACGGCGCGGCGCACCTGGACTTCTCCGACGAGGTCGTCGCCGGCGCCTGCATAACCAAGGAGGGCTGACCCGTGCTCGTCACCAACCTCGCGATCCTCGTCCTGGCCGGCTTCGTCGGCTACGCCGTCATCTCGAAGGTCCCCAACACGCTGCACACGCCGCTCATGTCGGGCACGAACGCGATCCACGGGATCGTTCTGCTCGGCGGCATCCTCGTGCTCGGGCTCGGGGTCACCGGCTTCCTGAGCAAGCTGCTGCTGGTCATCG
>JAWVFZ010000486.1:0-2556 GCA_033855555.1 Solirubrobacteraceae bacterium | reverse complement strand
AGCTCGACGTGAACGACCCAACGCTGCTGAGCCCGACGCTGAAGCAGATGTCGGCGACGCTGCGATCCGTCGTACGCAGCAGCGACGCAGCGCGCTCGAGGCGTCGCGTCAGCAGGTAGCGGTGCGGTGCCTCGCCGAACGTGCGACGGAACTCGCGGCTGAAATGAGCCGTCGACAGGCGCGCCGCGGCCGCGAGGTCGGGCACGCCGAGCGGCTCTGTATAGCGCGCATCGGCAAGGTCTTTCGCGCGCAGCAGATGGCGGGCGGGAGGCACGGGCGTCATAGCGAGAGTATTGCGCCCGCTCAGGCGCCCGTTCGCCTCAGCTAGGAGGCGCGGTCGTCCGCGGCCGGCTCTGCGGCGCGCGCGGCATCGGCCCCGGGGCCGGCTTCCGGCTCGGATGCCTCGGTCTCGGCGGGCTCGGTCTCGGCGGGCGCCGGGTCCGGCTCGGCTGCCGCGGGCTCGGCGGCTTCAGGGGCCTCAGCCTCGGCGGGCGCCTCCGGCTCGGCCGTGGCAGCGCTGCCCACCGCCGGAACCTCGGCCGCGGCCGCTGCGTCGGAGGCACTCTGCTCGGCGGCCGCCGCGGCCGCTGCCGCCGCCTCGGCGCGCTCCTCCTCGAGCGTGCCGGCAAGCACGGCCTTCGAAGGCCCGAGCATCATCGTCATGTTGCGCCCGTCCTGGATCGGGCGCTGCTCGACGATCGCAAGCTCCTCGAGGTCCTCGGCCAGGCGGTCGAGGATCATCACGCCGCGCTCCGGGTGGGTCACCTCGCGGCCGCGGAACAGGATCGTGACCTGGCCCTTGTCCTTGTGCTTGAGGAAGCGCTCGACGTGGCCCTTCTTGGTGGCGTAGTCGTGCTCGGCGATCTTCGGCCGGAACTTGATCTCGCGGACGTTGATCTGCTGCTGGTGCTTGCGCGCGGCCTTCTGCTTCTGGGCCTGCTCGTACTTGTACTTGGAGTAGTCGAGCACCCGGCAGACGGGCGGGCGCGCCTCGGGGGCGACCTCGACCAGGTCGAGATCGCGCTCCTGGGCGTAGCGGAGCGCCTCGTCGGTCTTCATGACGCCGACCTGCTGGCCGGTGTCGTCGATGAGGCGCACCTCGGGCACGCGGATGCGCTCGTTGATCCGGGTCGTGTCCCGTTCGGGGAGCCGCCGGTCGAACCTGCGAGGAACCGGCACTAGCTGTCGTTGCGGCGCGTCAAGCGGTGCGCGCAGGCGTATGGGCGAAACAGATCAACAAGGCAAGCCTAGCGCACGGGAACCTTTCGGAGCGGTCGCGACGTAATAGCGACATGCGCCCTCATCTGCTCGGAGTCCTGCTGGCCCTCGGCATCTGCGCGCCGGCTGCGGCGTCCGGGGGATTCCCGGTCTCCTCCGTCGACACCACGCAAACCGGAGCGACGTCGCCTGGCAATCCTTTCCGCTACGTCGCCTTCCCGGTCGGGCACGGCACCCTCCTGGCCAAGATCCGCCGCGCAGATGGCGCGACGCTCCGCCATCGCGCGCTCAACGGCCGCGTCGTCGTCGCCGCGGTCGCGCAGGACGCCAGCACGACGGGGCTGAGCGCGGACGGGACGACGCTGGTCCTCGCCGCGCCGAGGCGCGGCTTCCCGCAACGCGCGACGCGCCTCACGATCGTCGACACCGCCACCCTGCGCCCACGCTCGGAGCTGGTCATACGCGGCGACTTCGGGCTGGACGGCGTCTCCCCGGACGCACGCTGGGCGTACCTCATCCAATACCGCGGCGGCGACCCGACCAACTACGCCGTGCGCGCCTACGACCTCCGCCGCGGGCGGCTCGCGCCCAAGCCGATCGTCGACGCGCGCAATCCCGGCGAGAAGATGAGTGGGTTCTCCTACACGCGCGCGACGAGCGCCGACGGACGCTGGGAGTACACGCTCTACGGCGGCGTGAGCGAGCCGTTCGTGCACGCGCTCGACACCGCGGGACGACGCGCCTTCTGCGTCGACCTGCCCGGCATCGATTCGGCCAGCCTTTCCAATCTGCGGCTCGCGGTGCGGCACGGCCGCGTCGACGTGGTGGATGGCGTCGGCGCGGCAGTGCGGCACATCGACGCAACGACGTTCCGCGTGAGCAAGCCGCGCGCGGGTGGCGCCCCCGCGGCGCGCCGGGCAGCGTCGGCGCCACCCGGCGACGGCGGGTTCCCCTGGGTCCTGGCCGCCGTGACGGCCGCCGTCGCCGCCGGCCTGGCAGCGCTCGCGCACCGCCGCTACAGAGGCGGGACGGCGTCCGGGCGCAAGCGCTCGACGAGCTCGTCGAGCGCGACCTCGCACGCGTGACCGCGGCGCCGCGTCGCTTCCGCTTCCGCCATCCGCTCGTCCGCCGCGCCGTCTACGAGGCGATCCCGGGCGGCCGGCGCGTCGCGGCGCACGGGCGCGCCGCCGAGGCGCTCGGCGCCCGCGAAGCGTCCGCGGTCTCGCGCGCGCGGCACATCGAGCAGGCCGCCGTCATCGGCGACAGCGACGCCGTCACGGTGCTGCGCGCGGCCGGCCGCGAAGTCGGCGCGCGCGCCCCGCTGGCGATGGCCCGCTG
>JAWVFZ010000485.1:0-9529 GCA_033855555.1 Solirubrobacteraceae bacterium | reverse complement strand
CCAACAGGGCGCGGCTGGTCACTCGCGGAAGAGTTCCCAATAGGCGCGCGCAACCATCCGCCGCGTGTACGGGCTGGTCTCTTCCGGGAGCGCCTGATGTCGGAACCAGCGCGCCTCGGCAATCTCGGCCTCGTCGAGCACCAGTGGCTGGCCGTCGACGTCCGTGGCGAAGGCATGGATCGTGTCGCGCTTGCCGTTGGAGCGCTGCAGCAGCTTCCCGAGCGCGACCGGGCTTTGCGCTCGAACGCCAAGCTCCTCCTCGAGCTCGCGCAGCGCCGCTTCCGCGGGCGGCTCGGAGGTGCCCATGAACCCGCCCGGCAGGTCCCATTCGGCGCGCCGACCGTAGGTGTGGCGCACGAGCAGCACGTCCTCGCCGCGGCGGAGCACCACCTTTACGCCCTCGGTGGTCGGCCGGCGGACGAACCACCAGCCCCGCAGAAGGACGTACCCGGCGCGGATGGCTCGGCGCCGCGCGGGGGTCGGGAGCCTGGACACCGCGCTCTCCGCGCGCTCGAAGAAGGTCACGACGGCTAGCGTCGCAGGTGACGGGTCCTTCCAACCTGGAGCCCGCAGCGGCGTTTGACTCCTCGGGGTCGCGTCGCCCGCCCGCGGCGCGACCCTAGTCACGTCTCGAGGACCTCAGCCCGTTTGTTCGGTGACCGTCTTGACGGCGGCCGGCGCCTGGACTTGCGGCTTTTCCTTGGTCTGACCGGGAGGAACGGTCGGCGCCGCAGGCGCGGGCGTCACCTTCGGCTTGGGTTGCTGCGCGGGCTTGGTGTGGACAGGCTGCGGCTTCGCCTTGGGCTTGTGGGTCTTCGTCGTGCCGTGGGACTTGGCGGTGCCCTGCTGCTTGAGCTGGCCGGGAGCCCCGGCCTTGCCCGTCGTCCCGCTGCCATGACCCGGCTGCGTGCCGGAGATGCCCTTGCCGGTGGCGGCGTTGGGAGACGTGGCCGGCGACGTCGTCGGATGCCCGGTGCCCTTGGTGGTCTTGCCGTGGGCCTTGCCTTGCGCGTTCGCGGAGCTGCCAGGGTCCGTCGCGGTCGGCGTGGACGTCGCCGGGGCCAGAGCCGGGCTGCCCTTCACCGCCGCCGGCGCGCCGTTGTGGCGAACCGCCGGCGCGGCGGGCTTGGACGGCTTGCGCAGATGGTTGACCTCGGCGACGCCCGCGCCGACACCGGTGCCCGCGAGGGCAGCCACGACCAGGATCTTCGCGGCGCCCGCCTTGCCGCCGGCGGTCAGCGCGGCGATCACGCCGCTACCGCCGCTCAGCGCGGCGCCGCCGCCGATGGCCGTTGCGGCGCCGCCGGCGGCCGCGCTCATGGTCGCCGCCTTGAGCCCCGCGGTCGGGACGACCGGCAGGAGCAGCGCCATCGCCTCGCGCTGATGACGCGTCTGGTCGCGGAACGCGCGGCAGCCATCGCAGGCACGGACGTGCCGGCGCAGCGGGCCGCGCAGCAGCGAGCCGCCGCGCAGCGTTGCGAGCTGCTCGCGGATCGTGGCGCAGTCGGTGTCGCGTGCTTCGCGCTCGTTCATGAGCGCCGTCCTGGCCTGGAAGACGAGTGCCTTGACCTTCTGGGGCCGGCAGCCGACGACGTCGGCGATCTCGTCGCCGCTGAGGTCGCCGAGGCTCGAGAGCAGGAGCGCCGCGCGCTGCTCCTCGGGGAGCTGCTGGAGGTCGGTGAGCATGGCGCGCAGGTCGGCGCGGCGCTGGACGCTGTCGGCCAGCCCCTCCGTCGCGGGCTGGAAGGCGGGGTCGTCGGCGTCGGCGTGCTCGCGGCGGCCGCGCAGGATCGACAGGCAGCGGTTGCGGGCGACCTGGAAGAGCCATGGCTTGACGTCGACGGGGCGCTCGTCGGTCGTGAGATGGCGGTGCAGGGCCACGAAGGCGTGCTGCGTGGCGTCCTCGCCGTCGGGCTGGGAGCCGAGCATGTGCCGGCAGAAGCTGAGGATGCGGAGGTGATAGCGGTCATAGAGCGTCTCGAAGGCCGCCACGTTTCCCTGCCTGACGAGCTCCACGAGGCGCTCGTCGGACCCGCGCGCGAGGACGAACCGGCCTCCCGTGCGGGCGAGTCCGTGCGGCGCTCGATGCGCTGAGTGGGCCTCCAAGGAATGCGTCCTTCCATCCGTCAACGCCGCATCGGCGCCAAGGTTGGTCACCGACAGGCTCTCAGTTTTCTGCGGACCTGTGTCGTGGATCCATCGGCCAGCGTGACCGTCGCCTTGACCTGGGCGCCACGACGTGCGCGAACGGTCGCGGTGAACGGGCCGCGGCGATCGGTGCGAATCCGGTGGCCGGCGACCGAGAAGGTCACGCGGTTCACCGTCTGGCCGCGCAGCCGCAGCGCCACCCGGTGGCGCTTCACACAGCGCTGGGTCAGCTTCAGAGCCGGCCTGCGCGCGACCGCCCCGTGACCCGTCGTGGCGTCGCGCAGCGCGACCAGGCCGCCGAGCGTGCCGACGTACGCCGTCCCGTCGGGGCCCAGCGTGACGGGCGCGTAGTTGTTGTTGTAGCCCAGGCCCGAGCCCGCGAGCGCCTTGTAGACGGTCTTGCCCGTGCGGAAGTCGAGCGTGGTCAGAAACCACGGGTCGTGCGAGTCGGTGCCCTTGGTGTAGGTGTAGACGAGGCCCGCGCCGAGCGACAGCTTCGCCACGACCGACGGCGCGACCTCGTTCGAGGTCCACGCGGTGTGGCAGCCCCCGCCCTTGTCGAGATTCACGCGTGCGAGGCCGGGCGTCGTCGTCTTGCCGTTGGTGACCGAGGCGGGCCCGGAGTAACCGTAGTTGTTCTCCACGACCATCGACGTCGGCGTGCCGATCAGCGACTGGTCGGTGTCCGAGGCGCCGTTCGCGAAGACCGGCTGGCGGCAGATCAGCCGCGGCCCTTCGACCGTTCGCGCGCGCTTGAAGACGAGCACCGCCATCGGGTCGGCGTTGTCGGTGATCGAGACGAGGTCCTTGCCCATCAGCGTCGGCGTCGTGCCCGAGCCCTTCTCGCTCTGGCCCGGCTTCGCGATCCCGATGTTGTCGTAGGTCTCGCGCCAGATCGTGCGCACCTCGCCGTCGACGCCCTCGAAGCGGTACAGCGCGGCGTCGCTGACGATGTAGACGCCGCCCTCCTCGTCGACGGCGAACGAGTTGCCGATCGGCTCGCCGAGCGCCTTGGACACGATCGTCCCGGCTTCGTCGACGTAGCCGACGACGCCTTGGGTCGTGGCGAACCACAGCCGTCCCTGCCAGTCCGGCAGCGCGCTGATGATCGAGTCGCCGTCGGGCACGACGCTTGTCAGGTCGATGTCGCGCGCCAGCGTGAAGCCCGGCGCCCGCGTCTCGGCGTAGACGAGGACGTGGCGCGTCGTCGTCGGCACCACGGCGCGGTCCTGGTTGTCGAGGAAGAAGTACCCGCCGCCCGCGAAGTTGGTGAAGAGGTTCGCCAGCGTGCGCGGGTCGCGCGGGGGCAGCGACTGCTCGGCGAGCGTGTCGAGCGTCTTCGGATCCAGCAGCCGCAGCGTCGGGCCGGCGATCCCGACGCAGACAGTGACGATCCGGCCCTTGGCATCGAAGGTCACCGAGCCGCAGTCGGCGTTGAACATCGTCGAGCTGACCTTGATGTCAGAGCCCAGCGGGCCGAGGCCTTGGTAGGTGTCGGTCTGGTAGGCGTCGTCGTGGATGTTCGAGCGCGCGTTGGGCGCCATGAACGGGTGGCGCGGCGGCGCCGGAGCGACCACCGGATTCGGCTTCGCCGCGTGGCCCTGGAAGGGCGGCACCGATCCGTTGTCGGTCGGGATCGGAACCGCCGCCGTGGCGACCGTCGCGAGGAGCGTGGTGAGCGCGCGCATGGCGGCGCATATTCTTACGCTCCGGAATATGGTGCGCGCCCCCATGAAGAAGACCGCGCTCATCTCGCTGCTCGCCGCGCTCGCCTGCGCCGCCCCTGCCACCGCCGATGTGCAGCCGTTCGGCACCAACGACGCCGGCGGCTTTCGCAACGTCCTCCCACCGGGCGCGGCCGGGACCGACAACGCGCTGCAGCTCGCGCTCTTCCAGGCCACGGGCGCGATGCCGGTGCACTTCACCGACCAGCAGCCGCTCTATGACGGCCTGCTCTACGCGTCGCCGACGCTGACGCACGACGACGTCGGGAAGTTCTTCAAGGACGCGACCTTCGGCGTGCGCGACGGCGACGTCGCCTCGACCGAGTCGCCGCGGCCGGGCGTGATCATCGTGCGCGACAAGCAGTACGGGGTCCCGCACATCTACGGCGCCACCGACGACGACGTCGAGTTCGGCGCGGGCTATGCCGGCGCCGAGGACCGCCTGTTCCTCATGGACGTGCTGCGCCACACGGGGCGCGCGCAGCTGAGCTCGTTCATCGGCGGCGCGGCGGGCAACCGCGCGATGGACCGCACGCAATGGGCGATCGCGCCCTACAGCGAGGACGACCTGCAGAAGCAGATCGACCTCGCGCCCATCGTCTACGGCGAGACCGGCAAGACGCTCGTCGAGCGCGGCAACGTGTTCGTCGACGGCATCAACGCCTACATCGACGCCGCGCTGAGCGATCCCTCGAAGCTTCCGGGCGAGTACGCCGCGCTGGGCAAGATGCCGACGAAGTGGACGCTGCGCGACGTCATCGCCGAGGCCTCGCTGATCGGCGGGATCTTCGGCAAGGGCGGCGGCAACGAGCTGCGCTCGGCGCTGCTGCTGCGCGCGCTCGAGCAGCGTTTCGGAACGCGCAAGGGCCGCCGCGCCTGGGGCGACTTCCGCTCCAAGAACGACCCCGAGGCGCCCACGACGATCCTCAAGAAGCGGTTCCCCTACGAGACCGCCTCCGCGTTCTCCAAGCGCGGGCTGGCGTTGCCGGACAAGGGCTCGGTGCAGTTCACGCCGGTCGCCGAGCCGGTCAAGAGCGACAGCCGCTCGGTCGGCGCGCAGATGCGCCGCGCGCTCACCACGCACCCGCACGCGTCCAACTGGGAGCTCATCAGCAAGCGCGAATCGGCGACCGGCCACGCGATCGGCGTGCTCGGCCCGCAGGTGGGCTACTACGAGCCGCAGATCCTGATGGAGGAGGACCTCCACGGCCCGCACTTCGACGCCCGCGGCGCCTCGTTCCCGGGCGTGAACCTGGTGGTCCAGCTCGGCCATGGCCGCGACTACGCGTGGAGCGCGACGACCGCGACCTCCGACAACGTCGACACCTTCGCCGAGGTGCTCTGCCAGGACGACTCGCACTACCTCTGGAAAGGCCAGTGCCGGGCGATGGACAAGGTCGAGCGCACCAACTCGTGGTCGCCGAACCTCAGCGACTCGACGGCGGCCGGCTCGGAGACGCTGACCGCCTGGCGCACCGTGCACGGCATCGTCTACGCGCGCGGCACCGTCAAGGGCAAGAAGGTCGCGTTCGTGACCGCGCGCAGCACGTACTTCCACGAGGCCGACAGCGCGATCGGCTTCTTCGACCTCAACGACCCGACGAAGGTGCACGACCCGCAGTCCTTCCGCCAAGCCGTCCGCGGGATCAACTTCCTCTTCAACTGGGGGTACGTCGACGCCGACCACATCGCCTACCAGCTGAGCGGCTGGATGCCGCAGCGCGCCAAGCGCACGTCGCCGGACTTCCCGGTGCTCGGCACGGGCGCGTATGACTGGCAGGGCTTCAACGCCGATCTGCACACGTCCAAGACGGTGCCGCTCGACCGCCGCCCGCACGCGGTCGACCAGCGCTACCTCGTCTCCTGGAACAACAAGCAGGCGCCCGGCTGGGCCGCGGCCGACGACAAGTTCTCCTACGGGCCGATCTTCCGCTCGCAGATGATCGAGCGGCGCGTGCAGCAGGCCATCAAGGGCCCGAAGAAGGCGACGATCGAGCAGCTCGTGCAGGCGATGGAGGAGCCCGCCTCGCAGGACCTGCGCGCGTGGTCGCTGATGCCGATCCTCAAGCGCGCGCTCGGCAACCCCGGAGACCAGACGCTGCGCGACGCGATCGCGCTGCTGTCCAACTGGGCGGCCTCGGGCGCGCACCGGCGCGACCTCGACAAGAACGGCAAGGACGAAGACGAGCAGGCGATCGCTCTGTTCGACGCCTGGTATCCGCTGCTGGCCAAGGCCGAGTTCGGCGGCGCGCTGGGCGACCCCGCCTATACCGCGCTCACCACGGTCCTGCGCCCGGCCTCGGTGCTGCCCGGCGACGATCCCGCAGCGCCGGATTACGACGACGGCTGGTGGGGCTTCATCTCCAAGGACCTGCGAGACGTCTTCGCACCGAAGTCCGTGCATGGACGCTGGTCGCGGAGCTACTGCGGCGGCGGATCGCGCAAGCGCTGCCGCGCGGCGCTCCAGGCGTCCCTGCGCGCCGCCCTCGCGGCCGCCGACCCGGCGGCGCTCTACGGCCGTGGCGACTGCGCGTCGGACGCCGACGCACAGTGCTTCGACCGCAACCGCTCGACGATCGCGGGCGCCATCTCCGTGCCGCCGGCGCCCTTCCAGAACCGGCCGACCTTCCAACAAACGGTGGAGCTCGTTCAACACCTGCCCAGATAGGGAGTTCAATATGGGGAGTGGATTCGCTTCGCGGACAACTCCTCGTCGCCGCACCGGCGCTCCAGGACCCCAACTTCTTCCGCACGGTGGTGCTGGTCGTCGAGCACAACGAGGAGGGCGCGATGGGGATCGTGCTCAACCGCGAGGCCGACGCCGACCTCGACGAGGCCGTGCCTGACCTGCTCGACGTGCCCGGCATCGAGGAGCGGCTGCACGTCGGCGGCCCTGTCCAGCCGCAGACCGTGATCCTCGTCGCCGAGTTCACCGACCCGGAGGCCGAGACGCCGTTCGTCGTCGGCAGCGTCGGCGTCGTCGGCGCCGAGACCGACCTCGAGGATCTGCCGGCGACGATCATCCGCGGTCGCGCGTTCGCCGGCTACTCCGGCTGGGGCCCGGGCCAGCTCGAGGCAGAGGTCGAGGAGGACGCGTGGTTCACCGTCCAGCCGATCCCCGAGGACCTGCTTGCCGAGGACGCCGACGAGCTGTGGAGCACCGTGCTCGAGCGCAAGGGCGGCTGGCACCGGATTGTGGCGCGGATGCCTCCGGACCCTTCGCTCAACTAGTGCTTACTTGACCACCGGCTTTCCGAGCGGGTAGGGGCGGCCGCCCAGCGCGACCGAGGCAGTGCTCAGGAACAGGTAAAGGCCCAGGGCGGCGAACGCGAGCGTGACGTAGCCAGCCGCCTTGTTCAGCGTGTCGTCGGCGTTGACCGTCCCGAAGACCAGGAGCACGAGGGCCACCACGACAAGCCCCACCACGAGCGTGTACGCCAGCGGCAGTCGCAGGGTCGCCAGCGTCAATGCCCCCATGACGACCGCCCAGGTGATCTGGAACATGGCGACGCTATCGTCGACCTGGCCTGCCGGGATCGCGTACCAGTTGTGGTTGAGTCCGAGCACGAGCGCCGCGTAGCTCAACCAGAAGCCACTGAACAGGCCGAAGATCCCGGCCACCATCGTCTGTCCCAAGGCGGCCGCCCACACGGTTGAGACCAACAGCCCGAGCCCCGTGGCCGCGAAGATGATGGGCAGCGCGCTCGCGGCTGCCGCCGGCGAGACGTAGCCCACCAGCGCCAAGCCCAGCGTCACGGACCCGGCCGCGAAGATGGGCAGTCCGAGGATCGCCGGGTCGCCGGGCGAGCTGATGGAAACCTCGACCGGGCCGGCCAGGACTGCAGTGGGTGCAGTCGTTGTTGAACCGGTGTTCGCCGTAGTTGCCATGGTCGTTTCTCCGTTCTACTCGTATGGCGCACGTCTCACGGATCGCCTAGACCGGCGAAGATGGGCGTGCCAGACCTTCCGCCAGGTCGCCGAAACCGGGCGCGAGCACCGCGCCGGGCTGGGCGAGAAGTTCCTCCGCCACGACCGCCTCGGTGGTCAGCAGCAGCGCGGCAACCGAGGCCGCGTGCTGGACCGTCAGGCGCGTGACGCGCACCGGATCGATGACCCCCTGCTCGAGCAGGTCGCCGAACTCGCCCGTCAGCGCGTTCAGGCCATGGCCCTCGGGCATGGCCCGGACCTGCTCGATGACCGCCAGTCCGTCGTACCCCGCGTTGGACGAGATCCAGAACAGCGGCTCTGACAACACGCTGCGCAGGACCTCCACGCCGAGCGCGTAATCGCCTTCCAGCTCCGTCTGCTCGAGAACGGCCTCGGCCCGCAGAAGCGCCGTGCCCCCGCCCGGGACGATCCCCTCGGCGACGGCGGCCCGGGTCGCGGCCAGGGCGCCCTCCGTGCGACGGAACTTCTCCTCGAGCTCGACGTCGGTCGCCGCACCGACGCGGATCACGGCCAGGCGGCTGGCGAGCTTGGCCAGCCGCTCGCGCAGCACCTCGATGTCGGTGTCCTGCGTGGCGCGTTCGAGCTCGACGCGGATCTGGCCGAGGCGATCGCTGACAGCCTCGGCGGCGCCCGCGCCCTCGATGAACACCGTGGAGTTCTCCCTGACGATGACTCGCCGGGCGCGCCCGAAGGTCTCGGGCGTGACGTGGTCGAGGCTGAGACCGGCGTCCTCGGCGATGACCTGTCCGCCCGTGAAGGCGGCCAGGTCTTGCAGGTGGGCGATGCGGCGGTGACCAAAGCCGGGCGCGCGCACCGCGACCGCCTGCAGCGTGCCGTGCTGGTTGTTCTGAACGAGCATCCCCAGGGCGGCACCGTCGACCTTCTCGGCGAGGATCACCAGCGGTCGCGGGGACTTCATGAGCGCGTCGAGGGTTGGCATGAGGTCTCGCACGTGCGAGATCGGCTTGTTGGTCAGGAGGATGTAGGGATCCTCGAAGACGGTCTCCATGCGGTTGAGGTCGCGCACCAGATAGGGCGAAACGTGCCCGTTCTCCACATGCATGCCCTCGACGAAGTCGACGGTGATCCCGGGCAGCGGTGACTCCTCGACGGAGACAACGCCCTCCTCGCCGACGCGGTCAAGCGCCTCGGCGACCGCCTCGCCGATCCGCTCATCCTCCTTGCCGGCGATCGTCGCGATGTGGCGCAGATCGCTCTTGTTCGCGACGGGGCGCGCCCGCCGCTGCAGGTCCTGCACGAGCAGCTCGGTCGCCTCTTCGATGCCGCGTCGCAGGAGCATGGGGTTGGCGCCCTCGTCGAGCGCGCGCATGCCCTCGCGGACGATCGCCTGGGCCAGCAGCGTCGCCGTCGTCGTGCCGTCGCCGGTGAGGTCCGACGTCTTGTTGGCGACCTCGCGCACGAGCTGGGCGCCCATGTTCTTGAATGGGTTGCTGAGCTCGATATGCCGGGCGATCAACACGCCGTCGTTGGTGATCGTCGGCGACCCGGTCATCCGTTCGAGGACGACGTTGCGGCCCTTGGGGCCAAGCGTGACCTTGACGGTGTCGGCGAGCTCGTCCACGCCGGCCTGCAGCAGACGGCGGGCGTCGTTGTTGAAGTGGAGGATCTTGCCCATGGCGGTGTCCTCCTAGGCGGCGCCGGCTGGGACGAGGATGCCTCGTCCTTGCAGCCGGCCGTTGTCGAGATCG
>JAWVFZ010000484.1:0-4126 GCA_033855555.1 Solirubrobacteraceae bacterium | reverse complement strand
AGCGCGCCTTGAGCTCCACCAGGCAGACCGCCTGCTTGCCGCGCTCCGTCGCCGTGATCAGCGCGGGGACCAGCGGCGACTCCTCGGACGTCCGGTACACGGTCTGCTTGATCGCGAGGACGTCGGGATCGTTGACGGCCTGCTCGACGAAGCGCTCCACGGATGTCGTGAAGGAGTCGTAGGGGTGATGGACGAGGACGTCTCCGTCGCGCATCACGGCGAACATGTCGGTCTTGTCGCCATCCTCGCTCTGCAGCCGGGGCTGCGTGACGGGTGACCATGCGGGCTCGCGCAGCTCGCCGAAGCCCGGGAGCCTGACGATCTGCCAGAGGTCCTGGAGGTCGATCAGGCCTTCGACGTCGTAGACCTGGCGCTCCTCGACCTCGAGCGCTTCGATGAGCTGCTGGCGCAGCTGGGGGTTCATGCCCCTGTTGAGCTCGACGCGGACGACCTCGCCGAAGCGCCGGCGACGAACCTCGGCCTCCACCGCTCGCAAGAGGTCATCGGCCTCGTCGGAGACCTCGAAGTCGGCGTCGCGCGTGACGCGGAAGATGCCCGTGTCGAGGATCTCCATCCCGGGGAAGAGCGTGTCGAGGTTGTGGGCGATGACCTCCTCGGCCGCGACGAAGGTGAGCGCGTCGTCGTCGAGCGGCACGAATCGCGGCAGCATCTCCTTGGGGACCTTCACGCGGGCGAACGTCGTGTGATGCGTGACCGGGTCGCGCAGCAGCACCGCCAGGCTGAGCGAGAGGTTCGAGATGTACGGGAACGGCCTCCCGAGACCGACGGCGAGCGGCGTCAGCACCGGGAAGATCTGACGGTGGAAGCGCCGGCGCATGCTCTCGCGCTGGGCGGTGGTCAACGTCTCCCAGCCGACGATCGCGATCCCGTGCTCCGACAGCGCGGGGCGCAGCGTTGTATCGACGCAGGCCGCCTGGCGCTCCGACAGCTCGCCGGCGCGCGCGCGGATCGCGTCGATCGTCTCAGCCGGCGTGAGGCCGTCGGCGCCCGGTGTGGCGAGGCCCGCGTCGACCTGGTCGTGCAGGCCGGCGACGCGGATCATGAAGAACTCGTCGAGGTTGGACGTGAAGATCGCCGAGAACTTCAGGCGCTCCATAAGCGGCACGTTCGCGTCCTCGGCCAGCTGGAGCACGCGCTCGTTGAAGTCCAGCCAGCTGAGCTCGCGGTTGAAGTAATACCGCGGATCCTCGAGATCAGACGCCTCGGGCTCGAGCGCAGGCTCCGCCTCGTGCGGGGCCGGGATCGCGCTGATCGGATCCTGGGGATTCACGCCCGTATCTCTACCCATCCGTTGTCGTTCGCGTGTGAAAGCGACGTGAACGCGCGCTCGAGTTGTGGCCACCCGGCGTAGAAACGCTCGAACAGCTCCGCGCGGCGAGTGGCGAAGTGGATGGCGAGGCTCCGCAGGCCGCGCGCCTGCTCCTCGGGCGACGCCCGCGCCAGCTCGCGCAGTCCCGGAAGCTGGACGTCGCAGTCGTGGATCTCCCCGAGCAGGTCCTGCAGCCCTTTGACCTCCTTGACGATGGCGTCGGCGTCCGGGCCGACGCAAGCCGGCCCCACCAGCTCCAGGACGTAGCGCACCCGCTTTGCGGCGATGCGGAGGTCGTGCAGCGCCTCCACCTCACACGGGTCCTGCGCCCGTCCGGCCAGCTCGAGCACCTCGCCCGCACGCACGGCGACGATCCGCCGCGCGTTTGCATCCAGCGGCCCGGCGGGATCGAGGCCCTTGATCTTGCGGGCCTTCATCCGTGCGCCAGCTCCCCCAGGCGCCCGCGAAGGTCGCGGGTGAGAGCTTCCTCGAGTGCTTCGCGCAGCGCCACGTTTCCATCCGCCTGCTGCGCGCGGGCGCGCGCGATCAGCAGGTCGACGCCGGGGTGGTCTGCGGGGGGCAGGCGCTTGCGCAGCCCGAGTAGCGCCTCGAGGTGGACGTCGGGATCGCGGCGCCGGCCCAGCGCGTCGGCGAGCGCCTTGACCTCGCGCAGGACCTCGCGGTGGACGTCGCGCGGGAAGCACGGCGCGAACACCTCCAGCGCCGCGCGCAGGCGTCTGGTTGCCACGCGCATGTCGTGAACATGCTCGATCTCGCCCGTGTCGAGCACCCCGCCGGCATGGCCGAAAAGCTCGTCGGTGCGCGTCGCCACGGTGCGCGCGGCGGCCTGCGCGAACGTCATGTCCGGATCCAACTCGACGAGGCGGGCCTTCGCCATACCTTCAGGATCCCACGGCGGCGAGCTCTTCGAGCACAACACCTTCGCGAAGCCCGCCCGAGGCGATCCTCAAGGGGCAGCCGAGCAGCCGGGCAGCCTCGTCGAGCAGCAGCATTCCGGCGGGGAGCACGCGGACCCGCTCGAGGTGGAGCTCGTAGCGCTGCGCGACGTCTTCGGCGCGGGTCGCGCCCAGGACGCGCAGGCCATGGGCAAGCGTCTCGTGGCTCAGCTCCGCGCCGACGACCCGCCGCAGCGACGTCGCGCTGCCGCCGACCGCGTAGGCGACCTCCGGCTGGGGCACCTCCAGGCCCTCGAACACGCCCGCCACATGCGCGCGCACGCGCTCGAGCTCCTCGACGCCCGGCGGGTCGGAGCGCAGGTAGCCGTCGGCCAGCATCGCCGAACCCACGTGGAAGGAGGCAGACCAGCTGACACCGCTCGGCATCGTCCCCACGACGAGCTCCGACGAGCCGCCCCCGACGTCGACGACGCCGATCTCGCCGAGCGGCGCGTGTTGCAGCGTCCGCGTCGCGCCGGCGAAGGCCAGTCGCGCCTCGTCCTCCCCGGAGAGCACCACGACCGCCACGCCCGCCGCCTCCTCGACGGCCTCGCAGAACGCATCGCGATTGGGCGCCTGGCGGATCGCCGCGGTCGCGACGATCCGGATCGCGCCCACGCCGCACTCGCGTGCCATCCGCACCTGCGAGGCGACGACCTCGGCGACCTCGGCGACCTTGGGGGCGGGAATATCGCGTTTGCCAGAGCCCAGGCGCGTGAACGTCCGCTGCGCCATCACCTCCTGCAGCCGCCCGTCCTTGGACTCGGCGACGAGCAGCCGCGTGGTGTTCGAACCGATGTCGATGCAGGCGCAGCGCACGGGGGGCAGCTTGGCATGATGGGACAGGTGAGCACCAGCCCCGCGATCGAGGTCAGCGGCCTGCGCAAGTCCTATGGCGAGCACGAGGCCGTTCGCGGCATCGACTTCATGGTCGGGCGCGGCGAGGTGTTCGGCCTGCTCGGCCCCAACGGCGCGGGCAAGACGACCACGGTCGAGATCCTCGAGGGCTACCGTGCCCGCGACGGCGGCCAGGTCGCGGTGCTCGGGTTCGACCCCGAGCGGCGCGAGCGCGCGCTGCGCGAGAAGCTCGGCATCGTGCTGCAGAGCTCCGGGTTCGACCGCCATTTGACGCCGCGCGAGATGGTGAGCCACTGGGCCTCGCTGTATCCCACCCCGCGCGAGCCCGCCGAGGTCATCGCGCTCGTCGGCCTCGAGGACAAGCAGGACGTGCTCATCCGCACGCTCTCCGGCGGCCAGCAGCGCAGGCTGGACCTCGCGCTCGCCCTCGTCGGCGATCCGGAGCTGATCTTCCTCGACGAGCCGACCACCGGCTTCGACCCCGCCGCGCGCCGCGGCGCCTGGGAAGCGATCCGGTCGCTGCGCGACCTCGGCAAGACGGTCGTGCTCACGACGCACTACCTCGACGAGGCCCAGGAGCTCTCCGACCGCGTCGCGATCATCAAGGCCGGCCGGATCCTCGCGATCGGCACGCCGGGCGAGCTCGGCGTCGGCGCCGCCCAGCGCGTACGGGTCTCCTGGCGCGGCGAGGACGGTGAGCTCCACGAGCGCGAGGTCGACGATCCGACGCCGCTCCTGCACGAGCTCACCAGCGAGGCGCTCGCGCGCGGCGAGTCGGTGCGCGAGCTGACCGTCGTGCGCCCGAGCCTCGAGGATGTCTACCTCGAGCTGACCGCCGAGGAGGAGCCCGTCGGTGTCTGAGGCGGTCGCACTCGGATGGCGTCAGTTCCGCCTGGAGCGCAAGCAGTTCTGGCGCAACCCGACGGCGGCGTTCTTCAACTTCATCCTGCCGATCGTCTTCCTGCTGATCATCGGCGCGCTC
>JAWVFZ010000483.1:0-2748 GCA_033855555.1 Solirubrobacteraceae bacterium | reverse complement strand
ACGCCCCCGAACGCGAGCAGGATCGTCTGGATGATGTCCACGAACGCTCCGTCACGCTTCTCGGTCGCCAGGCCGTCGGCCTTTGCCGTCAGGATGTCGAGCGCCACGGCCGAGCCGAGGTGCGCGGCCTTCAGGTTCGCGACGAGCCGTGCCGGAGTGACGCCGGGCGCGGCCGCGATCTGGATGCGGTCGACCTCGTTCTTGCGGTTGAGGATTTCACGTGCGGTCTGCGGCGTGACGATCGAGAAGGTCGCGCCGTCGGTGCCGATACCCGTGAACTTGATCAGCCCGACGACCGTGTACGTGCGGGTGGGAGTTTCAGTAGCGAGTTTGATCGTTCCGCCGATCTGCGTCTTCGCCTGCGAGGCCGACCACGTGTCGATCGCGATCTCGTTCCCCTTCGACGGCATGCGGCCGTCGACCAGATGGAGCGGGGTGAGCTTCGGATCGGTGATGGTCGACGAGACGAGCGAGGGCGGACCGGCCCCTCCGATCTCGTTGCCGGAGCGATCTATCACGATCGAGTTCCCCTGCACGAGACCTTCTGCATGAACCACACCGGGGACCCGGCGCACGTGCTCGACGAGCGAGGAGGGGAGCGGGGGAGTCGGGGTGGCGACGTCGGCGTTGGAGTCGCGGACGGTGAGGTGTCCAGTGATCACGGCTGCGGACTTGCCGTTTGCCTGGGTGTACCACTCGTGGAAGCCGCCCTTGACGGTGTGGCCCACGATGAGCGTGCCGGTGACCATCGCGGCGCCGAGCACGATTGCGATGGCGGTGAGCACCGTGCGGAGCTTGCGGGCGGCCATGCCCTTGAAGACGAGCGAGGTCATCGTGCCATCTCCTTCATTGCGTCGAGGATCTCGGTGGAGCTGAGATGGGCGTGCTCGGCGACGACGAGGCCGTCGGCGAGGAACAGCACGCGATCGGCCTCTGCGGCCGCGCGGGCGTCGTGCGTGACCATCACGACGGCGCGACCGAAGTCGCTGGCCGCGTCGCGCAGCAGGCCGAGCACCTCGGCCGACGAGCGGGAGTCGAGGTTGCCGGTCGGCTCGTCCGCGAACACGACGGCCGGCTCGGTGACGAGCGCGCGGGCGACCGCGATGCGCTGCTGCTGGCCGCCGGAGAGCTCGGCGGGGCGGTGGCGCTTGCGGTCGGAGAGGCCGACGCGGTCGATCAGGTTGGCGATGCGGCTCTGCGCGGCGGCGTTCGTGCGTCCGGCGAGACGGATCGGGAGGGCGACGTTCTCCTCTGCGGTGAGCGTCGGGAGCAGGTTGAAGCCCTGGAAGACGAAGCCGATGCGATCTCGGCGGAGGCGCGTGAGCGCTGCTTCCTTGAGCTTCGTGATGTCCTGACCGGCGACCATGACGGTGCCGCTGGTCGGGCGGTCGAGGCCGGCGAGCAGATGCATGAGGGTCGACTTGCCGGAGCCCGAGGGGCCCATGACGGCGACCATCTCGCCCGCTTCGATGGCGAGGTCGACGCCGCACAGCGCGTCGACTGCGGTAGCGCCCTGGCCGTAGCGCCGGGTCAGGCCGCTGGCGGCGACGGCGGGCGTCGTGCCCTTGGTGTCAACCGCGTCGAGGTGGATCGGATCGAGAACAGGCACTTCGGATGCTCCTCCTGCGAGTGCCGGCTGCGGGGTGCAGCCGATCGATGCACCCACTCTGGGAGGGGACATGTCCCGAGCGCATGAGGCCGCGATCCCGTCCGAGCCGGGAGGTAGTGCCCTCCCGAGGTCCTACCTCGGTCGTGTCAGGAGGCCGGCTCGGTCAGCCGCGACGCGCTGAGCGCCAACACGCGCGCCGTCGCGATCGCCGCCTCGAAGCCGGCTTGCCCGGTGAACTGCTCGCGCCCGAGATCGGTGTGGAAGGCCCAGCCCTCGGGACGGCCCACGCCGATCAGCGCCGCGGGCACGCGCTGCGAGATGTTGCCGAAGTCCGTCGCGAAGGGCAGCGCCGGCGGGTTCGGCTCGAAGCCGCGTCCGGCCGCAGCGAAGGCCTCCCGGACGCTGGCGGTGACGCTCTCGTTCGGGCGCACGCCGCGGTAGGTGATGCCCGCCGTCCAGGTGCCGTTCGGCACGGTCGTGCGCGCGGCGGCGCAGCGCTCCTCGAGCTCTGCCTCGCTGTCGGCGAAGAGCAGCATGTCGGCCTGCAGCGTCATGCTCGTGTCGCCCTCGACGTCGCCGTCGAGCTCGAGGTGCTCGACCATGACGTCGAGATCGTTCGCGCCGATCAGGAGCTGGGCGGCGAGCAGCGGCGGCTCGAGCTCGCCGGAGAGATCGCGAGACCCGTCGAGCCGTACGCGCTCGCGGCGCATCCAGCGCGACCGCAGGGAGACGGTGTCGATGAACTCGGGGTGCGAGTAGAGGCCGACGTCCATCTCGTCCCACAGTCCGGCCTCGACCGAGAGCGCCTTGCCGCCGCCCCGTGCGACGGTGCCCGCCGCGTGAATCTCGTCGGCGGGACAGCCGAAGACGACGAGCTTGCCGGCGAGCTGGTCGCGATGGTCGGCGAGCGCGAGCGCGGCGGCCACGACCGAGCCGGCGATCACACCGTGCCCGCACGAGTGCACGGCCTCGATCTCGCCGTTCTCGCGGATCGTCTGGACGGCGTCATACAGGCAGACGATGCCGACCGAGCGCCCCGGCCTCCCGCCCTGGACGCTCGCCGTGAAGGCGGTGTCCATGCCACCGACGCCGAGCTCGACGTCGAGTCCCTTGCGCATCAGCTGGTCGCTGAGGAAGCG
>JAWVFZ010000482.1:0-2682 GCA_033855555.1 Solirubrobacteraceae bacterium | reverse complement strand
AGGGCATCGGCGCCGCGTTCATGATGCCCGGCACCCTTTCGATCATCTCCAACGCGTTCCCGCCCGAGGAGCGCGGCAAGGCGATCGGCACCTGGGCCGGCGTCAGCGCGCTCGCGCTCGCCATCGGCCCGGTCGTCGGCGGCTTCCTGGTGGAGAGCGTCTCGTGGCAGTCGATCTTCTTCCTCAACCTCCCGGTCGCCGCGGGCGCCGTGGTCGTCACGTTGTTCGCGACGCACGAGTCGCGTGACGAGACCGCACCGGCGTCGGTGGACATCCCCGGCGTCGCGGCGATCACCGTCGGCCTCGCCGCACTGGTGCTCGCGCTCGTCGAGGCCAACTCCTGGGGCTGGGGCTCCGCCCGGATCCTCGGGCTGATCGCAACCGCCGTGGTCGCGCTGGTGGCCTTCGTGCAGATCGAGCAGCGGTCGCGGTACCCGATGGTCGACTTCAGCTTCTTCCGCTCCAGGTCGTTCCTGGGCGCGAACGTCACCGCATTCATCGTCAGCTTCGCGATGCTCGCGATGTTCTTCTTCCTCGCGCTGTACATGCAGAACATCAAGGGCTACTCGCCGCTGCAGGCGGGCGTCCGCTTCCTGCCCTCGACCGTCGTGATCATCTTCATGGGCCCGATCGCCGGCCGCCTCAGCGACCGCATCGGCTCGCGCCCGCTGATGACGTTCGGGCTCGTGATGGTGTCCGCGTCGCTGTTCTGGCAGGGCCATCTGGCGGTCGACACCCCCTACTCCCAGCTCGCCGGCGCCTTCGTGCTGATGGGCGCGGGCATGGGCTTCGTGATGTCGCCGATGAGCACCGCGGCGATGAACGCCGTGGAGCAGAGCAAGGCAGGCGTCGCGTCCGGGATCCTGTCGATGAGTCGCATGGTCGGCGGATCGTTCGGCGTCGCCGCCATGGGCGCCCTGGTCACTGGCCTGGGCACGCACAAGCTGGGCCAGCTGCTTCCGGGCGTCCCTGCCGCCACGCGTACGAAGCTGGCCGAGTCGCTCGGCGCCGGCGGCTCCGGCGGTGCGACGGGCCGCACGGCCCAGGCGCTGCACGAGTCGTACGTCTACGCGCTCAACAACGGCCTGCGCGTCGGCGCTGCCGTCGCCCTGATCGGCGCGATCCTGGCGTTCGTGCTGGTCGAGCCCAAGGCCGCGGTCGCAGCGGCGGAGACCGAGCCGCTGCCCGCGACGCCGTCGCCCGAGTCGATCGCCGCGTAGCGGCTTAGCCGTCCACCGCCGGGGGCAGAATCCCGGCGGTGGAGGTCCTCGACAGCGTCGACGAAGTCCGCATCGACGAGCTGCGCAAGCGCGGCGAGTTCTTCTGGCTGGATCTCGTCGTCCCGCGGGCCGACGAGATCCACCACGCGGGCCACATCTTCGGCTGGCACGAGCTGGCGATCGAGGACACGCTGCACTTCGGTCAGCGCCCGAAGCTCGACGACTACGCGACCTACGTCCTGCTGGTCTTCTACGGGATGCATCAGGAGGGCGACGACCCGCTGCCCGTCGAGGTCCATTGCTACATCTCCGGGGAGTGCCTCGTCACGGTCCGGCCGGGCGCCTGCACGCAGCTCGAGGACGCGAAGCGACGGCTCGCGACCCACGGCGGCGACGTCGAGGAGTACATCGTCTACCGGGTGCTCGACTCGCTGACGGACTCCTTCTTCCCGATCATCCAGCGGATCGACGACAAGATCGAGGCGATGGAGGACGAGGCGCTGACCGCCGCCGACTCCGGCCGGCTGCAACAGGTGTTCGAGCTCAAGCGCGAGCTCGCCGACCTCCGCCGCATCATCCTCCCCCAGCGCGACCTGCTGGCGTCGGGGGGAGATCTCATCCAGCGCATCCCGGGGCTCAGCGGCGACGAGGCGCACGACTACTTCCGCGACGTCTACGACCACCTCGTACGGATTGCCGAGCAGGTGGACGCCGAGCGCGACGGCCTGACCGGCGTGCTCGAGGTGTGGGTCAGCCTGCGCAGCCTGCGCATGGACGAGCTGACCACGCGGCTGACCAGCGTCGCCACGATCTTCCTGCCGCTCACCTTCCTCACCGGGTTCTTCGGCCAGAACTTCGGCTGGCTGGTCGGCCACATCGGCTCGGCGCGGGCGTTCTTCGTGCTGGGCGTCGGCGGGATGCTCGTGTCGATCGTGCTCGCCTCCATCTATGTCCGCCGCAGCGGGGCCCCTGACCGCATCGAGCCGTAGACGGTTAGGTTTGCGCGGTGCCGGTCCCCGAAGCCCTGCCGCTGGTCACCGTTGTCGTGCTCGCGTACAACCGTGAGCAGGAGCTGCGGGTGACGCTCAGCGCGCTGCGCGACGAGCTCGACTACCCGGCCGAGCGCCTGGAGGTGATCGTCGTCGACAACGCCTCCGAGGACGGCACGGCGCAGATGGTCCGCGAGGAGTTCCCGGCGGTCGAGCTGATCGTCAACGCGGCGAACGTCGGCATCTCCGGCTGGAACGCCGGGCTGCAGCGCGGCCGCGGCGCCTTCTTCCTCGTGCTCGACGACGACTGCTACGTCACGGGCGACGCACTGCGCCGGGCGATCGCGCTCGCCTGCGAGCACGAGGCCGACCTCGTCTCGTTCTCCGCCGCGAGCCCGCTCGCGCTCGGCCACCGCTTCAACGACGACTACGACACAGGGCTGCTGGCGTTCTGGGGCTGCGCCGCGGTGCTC